>DATEQI010000428.1:0-9700 GCA_035272805.1 Alphaproteobacteria bacterium
GCCCTCGACCACCTCGAGCTCGGTCGACAGCGACTTCGCCTCCTCGACGGTGATGACGCCCTCGTTGCCGACCTTCTGCATCGCGCGCGCGATCATCTCGCCGATCTCGCGCTCGCCGTTCGCCGAGATGGTGCCGACCTGTGCGATCTCCTCGTTCGTCTTGACCTTGCGCGAATTCTTCTTCACGTCCTCGACCACGGCATTCACGGCGAGATCGATGCCGCGCTTCAAATCCATCGGGTTCATCCCGGCGGTGACCCCCTTGATGCCCTCCTTGATGATCGCCTGGGCGAGCACCGTCGCCGTGGTGGTGCCGTCGCCGGCCTCGTCCGACGTCTTGGTCGCGACCTCGCGCAGCATCTGGGCACCCATGTTCTCGAACTTGTCGGCGAGCTCGATCTCCTTCGCGACGGTGACGCCGTCCTTGGAGATGCGCGGCGCGCCATACGACTTGTCGAGCACGACGTTGCGGCCCTTGGGACCGAGCGTCACCCTGACGGCGTCCGCCATGATCTCGACGCCGCGCAAGAGCCGCGCGCGGGCATCGCCTGCGAATCTAACGTCCTTGGCTGCCATGATCCGATCTCCTCCCTAAGCCGCCTTGGTCTTGCCGGCCTTCGCACCTTCGATGACTCCCATGACGTCCGACTCCTTCATGATGAGGAGCTCCTCGCCATCGATCTTCACCTCGGTGCCCGACCACTTGCCGAACAGCACGCGGTCGCCCGCCTTCACGTCGAGCGCATGGAGCTTGCCGTTCTCGTCGCGCGTGCCCGGGCCGACGGCGACCACCTCGCCCTCCTGCGGCTTTTCCTTGGCCGTGTCGGGAATGATGATGCCGCCCAAGGTCTTGGTCTCCTGCTCGATGCGGCGCAGGACGACGCGGTCGTGCAATGGCCGAAATTTCATGTCGACTCCTCCGTGACTTTTCCGTGGGATGATTACGCCTGCCGCCATGATTAGCACTCTTATCGTGCGAGTGCCAGCGCTTTGGCGAGCCCGCCGCGCCCGCTCGAAAGCGCTACGTCGCTGTCGGGACCGCTCTGGCAGCAGTCTCGGGCTCATGCTGCTAAAATATTGATTCGATTAATTTTTTTCTTGCACCGGCGTTTGCTCAATGGAAAATGGGACGCTGGCGGCGACGTCAGCGGGACAACGGCCAAGAGGTGCAACCCATGCGCGTTATCGGATCGGCCCTCAAGGACTACCGCCTGACGACGGCCGAGATCCTCTACCATATGCCGGACTTCCCCACCTTGCTGCAGAGCTTCATTTGGCAGCAGCCCGACATCAGCCCCGATTTCCCGGTGCTGCGGCGCTTCCTCGCCTATTGGGAACGCAACCTCGAGGGCAGGCTCCATTCGGTGCGCATCGCGAGCACGCGCCTCCTACGCCCGGCCGAGATCCGCTACGCCCTCTCGGAGCTCAGGCTGCATTGACGTGCCGCGCCGCCGTCGCTGAACGCGGCGGCGCTCTCCCTAGAGCCTAGGGCAGCCGCGACGGATTGGCGCAGCCCTCTTGCGACGCGCACGCGGGCTCGGCACTCTCGGAGGCCCATGACCGAGCTCAGCCTGGCAACGCCCAAAGCGCGTCTCGGCGCGCACGACCGCTCGCTCGCCTACTGGCTGCTGGCCTGTTGCGCGCTCGTCTTCGCCATGGTGGTGATCGGCGGCATCACGCGGCTTACCCACTCGGGTCTCTCGATCACCGAATGGAACCCGGTGAGCGGAGCGCTTCCGCCGCTCGACCAGGCGGAGTGGCAGGCGCAGTTCGATCTCTACAAGACGACCCCGCAATACCGCCTCGAGAACGCGGGCATGACGCTCGCCGACTTCAAGACGATCTTCTGGTGGGAGTATGTCCATCGTCTCATGGGCAGGCTCATAGGTGCTGCGTTTCTGGTCCCCTTCCTCTACTTCCTCTGGCGCGGCCGCATCGAGCGCAGGCTCGCCCCGCGGCTCGCGGTCCTCTTCGTCCTGGGCGGCCTCCAGGGCGCGCTCGGCTGGTTCATGGTGGCAAGCGGGCTCGTCGAGCGCACCTCGGTGAGCCAATACCGGCTCGCCGCACATCTCGCGGCGGCACTCGTCATCTATGCCTACATGCTCTGGCTCGCCCTCGACCTCCTGTTTCCCCGCGAGCGCCGCCCGCGCGCGGCCGCTGCCGTCGGCGGCGCCCTCTGCGGCTACCTCCTCCTCGCCTGGATCTTTCTCGTGGCCGTCTCCGGCGCCTTCGTCGCCGGGCTCCATGCCGGGCTCGTCTTCAACAGCTTCCCCCTCATGGACGGCAAGCTCGTCCCCGATGGACTCTTCGGCGGCACGCCTTGGTTCTCGAGCTTCTTCGAGGATGTGATGACGGTGCAGTTCGTCCACCGTCTCTTGGCGCTTCTGTCCGTGGTCCTCGTCATCCTCTTCCGGCTCTCGCTCCGCCGGCTGGAGTTGGCGCCGCGCGCGCGCCTGGCTGCCGATCTCCTCGTCCTGATGATGCTCGTTCAGCTCTCACTGGGGATCGCCACCCTTGTTCTGGTCGTACCGATCCCGCTCGCCGCTTGCCATCAGGCAGGCGCCTTGCTGCTCTTCACGCTGGCACTTTGGACGGCATGCGAGCTTAGGGATTCGGCGAAGCTCCCGGCCTGAAATTAGCTCAGGCCGCAGCCACCTCGCGGGCACAGCTCGGGCAGAGGCCGATCACCTCGACCATGAGATGCTGGATGCGGAAGCCGATCTCGCGCGCGCTGTCGCCGATGACGCTCTGGATATGGCCGTCGTGCAGCTCGGAGGCGGCTCCGCAGCGCGCGCAGATGAGGAATTGGCTGGCGTGGGCGTGCTCGGGGTCGGCGCAGCCGAGATAGGCATTACGCGACTCGATACGGTGGACGAGGCCCTGCTCGGAGAGGAAATCGAGCGCGCGATAGACGGTCGGCGGAGCCGCCGCGCGCCCGTCCTCCTTGAGCGCGTCGAGGATGGCATAGGCGCCGACGGGATCGTGGCTGCGCCAAACGAGCTCGAGCACGCGCCGGCGCAGCTTCGTCAAGCGCGCGCCGCGCAGTGCGCACAGACGCTCGGCCGTGTGCATCGCCTGCGCCAGGCAATCGGTGTGGTCGTGCCGGGTGCGCCCGAAGGGATCGGGCCGCCGCCGCGCGGGCTTGACCTTGGCTCGTCTCATGGACCTGAGTCTACACGCTCTCGGGCGCGGGCGGAACGCCGCGCAGTGCCTTAGCGCTCTGCCGGCCGAGCGAGCTTGCGTCGCCCCTTGTGCGATGGGACACTCCGCCCATGAGCCCATGCCCTAGGCCGCCATGACGATCCTCCCGCCCTTTCCGCTTGTCCGCCGCCTCGGCCTTGCGACCCTCATTCTCGGGCTGATGAGCGGGATGGCGGGCCCGGCCCGTGCCTTCGATGCGCCCAACACCAAGCGTCCGTTCGACGTCCTGATCAATGGCGTCAAGGTCGGCCGCCAGTTCCTGACCTTCCACCACGAAGGCAAGACTTTGGTGGTGGAGAACGAAATATATATTGTGGCCCCCGAGGTCTGGCACAATCTCGCCGATCGCGCGCTCGAGCTCCTTCGTGTCGGCAAGCAGGTCTCCGACCGCTACTTGTTGCGCTGTCGCGAGGTCTGGCGCGACGGCGTTCTCGCCGAGGTCACGACCGACGTCAACAATTACGACGAGCCCGTCGAGGTCGATCTCGACGCGACGGCTTCCGGGCTCATGGTGAACGGGCCCGCCGGCCGGCTCCCAGCCCCACCCGGCCTCGTACCCTCGAGCCTGTGGCAGATCGAGATGACGCAGGGACACCCGGTCCTCGACCTCGACAGCGGCCGCATTCTCAACGTGCATTTCAGCCAGGGTGCCGAGGAGCCGCTCGCCCTCGGTAGTGAGGACGTGCCGGCGCGCCACGTGACGGCAAGCGGAGACTTCTCGCGCGATCTGTGGTACGGCCGCGACGGCTTGCTCCTCCTCCAGCAATATCTCGACAAGAAGGGCCAGCTGCTCGAATTTCGCTACGCTCCCTAGGCGCACTGACCCGGTAGAACGCGCAGCCACGGCCCTCAGCGCACGGATGCCGCGGGCTCGCTGCGGCGCATGCCCTCGAGCCGCTCGGCGGCGAAGAGATAGATGGCATCGCGCCCGATGAGATAGACGCGCACCTGCCCCTCGAAGAGCTCGCTGATCGCAGGATCGAGCGCGTCGAGGCCGCCGGCATAGGAGCCGAAGGCGGGGAGCACGAGGCGTCCGCCGTCGGTCACGAAGCAGCGGCCCGAGATGCGCCGGCCGCGCGCGCGCACCGCCGCCTTGGGATGGAAGTGTCCGCATACCTCGCCGTCCACATATCCTTCCTCGGGCTCGTGGCGGAAGACGAGCGGGTCGAGCGCCAGCTCCGCGCGCACGGTGCCGCCGAGCCCGCGCGGCGGAGCAGGGTCGTGATTGCCCGCGATCCACACCCAATCATGCTCGGCGACGAGCCGTTGCAGCAGCGCCAGGTCCTGAGCGTCCATGCGCGCCAAGGCTTCCTGGTCGTGGAAGCTGTCGCCCAAGGCGATGACGCGCGCAGGACGGTAGCGGCGCAGCACCACGGCGAGGCGCGCGATCGTCGCGCGCGTATCGTAGGGCGGCAAAAGACGGCCTTGCCTGGCGAAGGCCGAGCCCTTCTCGAGATGAAGATCGGCCACCGCAAGCGTCGAGCGCTCCGCCCACCATACGGCACCGGACGGATCGAGCGTCAGCTCCGCGCCATTGAGGGTCACCGTCGCGGCCAAACCGCACCTCTAAAATCCTTCGGCAACATCCCTCCACCGCAATGCTCGGCCGGGACGCGCGGCGAGACTTGGCGCGGAGCCGAGGCGGCTACAGCAGCACCCCTTGGGGGTCCGGCAGCTCGTAGGCTTCGGCAACGAGCTCCGCCGCCGCTTCGTCGAGCAGCGTATCGATCGCAGCCCCGTACACGCTCTCGCGTCCGATGTCCAGCAGCACCGGCACTGCGAGCGGCGAGACGCGCGGCAGGCGCTTGACCGTGATGCTTCCGGCGACCCGCTCCAGCATTTCGGCGAGTCGGCGCACGTCCGTCAAGCCCGTTGCGGCGTCGGCCCGCGTCGCGCGCAAGAGGACATGATTGGGCTCGTGGCGGCGGAGCACGTCGTAGATGAGATCCGAATTGAAGGTGACTTGGCGCGCCGTCTTCTCCCAACCGGGATGACGCCGCTCGATGAGGCCTGCGATCACGGCGACGTTGCGGAAGGTGCGCTTGAGCATGGTCGATTCGGCCATCCATGCCTCCAGATCGTCGCCCAGCATGTCGCGATCGAAGAGGGCTGGCACGTCCCGCGGCGGCGCGAGACTCCACACGGCGAGGCAATAGTCGCTCGCCACGAAGCCGAGCGGATGCGCACCCATGCGCTCCATGCGGCGGGTGAGCAGCATGCCGAGCGTCTGATGCGCGTTGCGGCCCTCGAAGCAATAGGCGACGAGATACTCCTTGCCGCCGCGCGGGAAGAGCTCGACGAGCAGTCCCTCGGGCATGGGCAGGACGGATCGCCGTTCCTGCATCTCGAGCCATTCCCCGACCTCGGGGGGGAGACGACGCCAGAGCGGCGGGGAGGCGAGGATCGCGCGTACGCGTGCGGCGAGGTTGGTCGTGAGCGGCAACCGCCCGCCCGCGTAAGCCGGAATCCTCGGTGCCTCGCCCGTCGTGCGCGTCACGATGGCGGCCGTCTCGCGCACGCCTTCGAAACGCAAGAGCTCGCCCGAGAAGACGAAGGTGTCGCCGGGGACGAGCCCTTGGATGAAATATTCCTCGACCTCGCCAAGCAGACGCCGTCCGCCGAGCCGCACCTGGAGCATCGGCTGCTCCACGATGGTGCCGACGTTCATGCGATAGCGCCGCACGATGTCGGGCGAGGCAACACGGTAGCTCCCGCCTCCGTCGCGCACGAGGCGGCGGAAGCGCTCGTAGCCGCCGAGCGCATAGCCGCCCGTGGCCACGAAGGCGAGCGTGTCGTCGAACTCGCGGCGAGCGAGGTGCCGGTAAGGGCCGGCACGCCGCACTTCCGCGAAGAGCGCGTCGGCCTGGAATCCGTCGGCCGCGGCGATGCCGGTGATGTGCTGGGCGAGCACGTCGAGCGCCCCCTCGCGCCGCCGCTCGCGGTCGAGCTCGGCGGCGGCTACCGCCTCGATCGCGGCGCGGCATTCGAGCAACTCGAAGCGGTTGCCCGGCACGAGCAGCGCCTTGCTCGGCCGGTCGAGACGATGGTTCGAGCGGCCGATGCGCTGGACAAGACGCGAGGCGCCCTTGGGCGCTCCCACCTGGATCACCAGATCGACCGCGCCCCAATCGATGCCCAGGTCGAGCGAGGAGGTGGCGACCACGGCCTTGAGCGCGCCCCGCGCCATCGCCGCCTCGACCTTGCGGCGCTGCTCGGCAGCTAAGCTGCCGTGGTGCAGGGCGATCGGCAGGTTGTCGTCGTTGAGCCGCCACAGCGCCTGGAAGACGAGCTCCGCCTGCGCGCGCGTATTGACGAAGACGATGGTGCATCCGGCAGCGCGGATCGCGCGCATCACCTCGGGCATGGCGTGGAGCGCCATGTGGCCCGACCAAGGCATGCGCTCCCGCGGCATAAGGATCGATATTTCGGCCTGCGGCCCCTCGCCGCCGCGGATCAGCCGCACCGGCGCCTTGGCGGCGTCGCCCTCGGGCGAGAGCCAGTCCTGCAGCAGCCCGGGCTCGGCAATTGTCGCGGAGAGCCCGATGCGGCGGAGCCGAGGCGCGAGTGCCGCGAGCCGCGCCAGGCCGAGGGCGAGAAGATCGCCCCGCTTGTTGTCGGCAAGCGCGTGGAGCTCGTCGACGATGACGCTGCGGAGGCCCGCGAAGAGTCGCGCCGAATCCTCGTAGGAGAGGAGAAGGGCAAGCGACTCGGGTGTCGTGAGCAGAAGCTGCGGCGGCACTCTCCGCTGGCGCTCGCGCTTCGCCTGCGGCGTGTCGCCGGTGCGCGTCTCGGCGCGGATGGCGAGTCCCATCTCGGCGATCGGCTGCTCGAGGTTGCGGTGGATGTCGACGGCAAGCGCCTTCAAGGGCGAGATGTAAAGCGAGTGGAGCCCCTCCTTCGGCTGCCGGGTAAGCTCGACGAGCGTGGGAAGAAAGCCGGCGAGCGTCTTTCCTCCGCCTGTGGGGGCGATGAGGAGCGCGGACTCGCCGCGCGCAGCTGCCGCCAGCATCTCGAGCTGATGGGCGTGCGGCCGCCAGCCGCGCCGGGAGAACCATCCGGAGAAGGGCTGCGAGAGATCGACGATCGCTGGAGCGGACGCGCTCATGCGGGAGATCATAGCGTGGTCTTAGAGGCCGGGAAGGAGCCGAGGGGGGCCCGCTTGGGGAATTTCGCGGCACATGTCGCGCTCGACCGCGAGACACCTTGAGCTCGATCAAGGGGCAAGGGGAGAGCAACGGCGAAGCGGACCAGTTGAAACGACTTTCTCATACACGCGCAAGATTCCCGCACACACTGGCTTGTAAGAATACATGCAATGCTGGTAGAAGTACTTTCGACAGCCTGCCTCGTCTCACAGGAGCGTAAAAATGACGAAGACGACCATCCGCCTCGCTGCTCTCTCTGCTGCCCTGATGTTCGGGGTCGCGACCGTCCTGCCGCTGGCGGCCACCGCCCAGACTCAGCCAAGTCCGGCCCCGGCGACTCCGGCGGCGCCGATGACGTCCATGCCCCATAAGCATATGCACCATCACCGTCATCATCACCATCCGGGCAGCGCCATGGTGAAGAGCGCTCAGGAGGCCCTCAACAAGGAGGGTGCCGCCCTCGCTGCTGACGGCATTTTGGGTCCGAAGACGCACGCCGCCCTCAAGAGCTACCAGCAGGCGCACGGCCTCAAGGCCACCGGCAGGCTCGATAAGGCGACACGGGCCGCCCTCAAGCTCTGAGGCCACCACCACGGGCTCGCAGATCCGGGCCGTCGCCGCGCCCAGCGACGGCCCGTATCCGTCTTGCCGGCTCAGCGCATCCCGCCGTTTGCGCACGCGCCCTCGGGAGAGCGCGGTAGCGACTCGGATTTATATCCGCAACTTGTTGAGATAAATCGCTTTTCTCCCCGCCGCTCGGCTCTCGGGCCCGCGCCGCCGTCGCGCACGCCGTAACAATTCCCATCTTGGCGCTTGGCGGCGTTGCCGCCGGTAATGCGGCCAGCCTTATGGCGAGGGGGCCGCTGGCGTTGCCGCGATGGGCGAGAATGCTGCGCGCGGACGATGCGGCGGCCGCGGCGGCGATACGCCTCGTCCCCCTTGCCGATCCGTCCGAGCGAGCTTCTCGTCTCCGGCGCGCGGATAATCCTGCTTGCCCGGACCCGCCCTTGCCCGCAATTCTCCTGCCTGCTGCTTCCCTCGTGCCAGGACTCTGTGACGCGTGCCAAATCCCCCTCGACGTCTCTCCCCCGCTTTCAACTGGCCCGTGGTGGTCGCCTGCTTTTTCACCGCCCTCTTCGGCTGGGGCTTCGGCTTTTACGGCCAGGCCGTCTATTTGGCCGAGCTCCACAAGCTGCACGGCTGGTCGACAGCGCTCATCTCCTCGGCCACGACCCTCTATTACCTGTTCGGCGCCGCCCTGCTCACGCTCGCGCCTGCGGCCATCGAGCGCCTGGGCCCGCGCGCGGTGCATCTCGGCGGAGCCGCGATTCTCGCCGCCGCTGCGGTGGGCTTAGCCCTCGCCTCGGCGCCCTGGCAACTCTATGCCGCGAACCTGGTCATGGCTTTCGGCTGGGCCTCAACCAGCACGACGGCGATCGCTACGACGATCTCGCTGTGGTTCCACCGCCGCCGCGGCCTCGCCCTCAGCCTGGCGCTCAACGGCGCGAGCGCAGCCGGCTTCACCGTGGCCCCCGCACTCGTCCAACTGAGCGCCAGATATGGGCTCTTGACGGCCGTCCTCGCCGTGGCGGCGGCCCTCTTCGCCCTTCTCGTTCCCGCCGCCCTTCTCGGCATGCGTGCCGGCCGGCGCGAGGAAGAGCCCGAGGGTGGCGATGCGACGCCGCCCGCCCGCGGCGCCGAGAAAGCGCCGGCGCGCCCTGCCGAGCCGCTGCCGCTGTTGCTGCGGCGCGCTGAGGCGCTTGCCAGCTTCCGCTTCTGGAGCGTCACCGCACCCTTTGCGCTGGCGCTCGCCGCCCAGGTCGGCTTTATCGTCCACCAGGTGGCCTTTCTCCTGCCCACGCTTGGCAACGAGGGCACCAGCACGGCCGTCGCCGCAACCGCGATTGCCGCGGCGGTCGGACGGGTCGGCCTCGGCCTGGTAATCGACCGGCTCGACCAGCGCATTGTCTCGGCGGCGGCATGCGCGAGCCAAGTAGCAGCACTCCTGGCGATGGTGCTCTTTCACGAGAGCGCCCTCGCGCTCACCTTGAGCTGCGTCGTCTTCGGCCTCTCGGTCGGCAACCTCATCACGCTGCCGGCCCTCATCATCCAGCACGAGTTCGCCGCGCGCTCCTTCGGCCTGGTGATGGGGCTCAGCACGGCGATCTGCCAATTCACCTATGCCTTCGGGCCAGCACTCCTCGGCGCCGTGCATGACGCGAGCGGCGGCTACCGCCCGGCGCTGGGGCTCTGCATGGCGCTCGAGATCGCCGCGGCATGCATCATCCTCGTTGGACGCAGGGCGAAAGCCGGGCGCACGCCATGAGAGGGAGGTGCTGCGCCGAGCGACAGCG
>DATEQI010000429.1:0-5911 GCA_035272805.1 Alphaproteobacteria bacterium
AGGAGGCAGTGCTTGCGGAAGGGGTCGATCTCGAAGGCATGGCTCGCGCCGTCGGGGCCGACGACTTTCTGGGCCGCGAGGTCGACGGCTATTTGGGCGCCCGGCTTGGCATTGAGGGCTGCGCGCAAGCTTGCCGCCGCCGCTGCCGGCAGCACGATGGGCAGGAGCCCGTTCTTGAAGCAGTTGTTGTAGAAAATGTCGCCGAAGCTGGGTGCTACCACCGCGCGGAAGCCGTAGTCGTAGAGCGCATAGACCGCGTTCTCGCGCGAGGAGCCGCAGCCGAAGTTGCGCTCGGCGACGAGGATGCCGGCACCACGGAAGGCGGGGCGGTTGAGCACGAAGGCGGCCTTCTCGCTGCCGTCGTCGTTGAAGCGCAAATCGTGGAAGAGAAAAAGCGCGGTGCCGGCCTTGCGCGGCTTCCTCAAGAAGCGCGCCGGGATGATCTGGTCGGTGTCCACGTTGGCGCTGTCGATGGGGACGGCCGTCGCCTGGACGCGTTGGAACTTCTCCATCACGAGCCTCCGGCCAAGAGCTTGCGCACGTCGCTCAAGCGGCCGCACAAGGCCGCCGCCGCGGCCATGGCCGGGCTCAGCAAGTGCGTGCGCGCCCCCTTGCCCTGGCGGCCGGCGAAGTTGCGGTTGGAGGTGGAGGCGCAGCGCTCTCCCGCCGCCACCAGGTCGCCGTTCATGCCGACGCACATGGAGCAGCCCGCCTCGCGCCACTCGAAGCCCGCCGCCTTGAAGACGCGGTCGAGCCCCTCGGCCTCGGCCTGGGCCTTGACCAGGCCCGAGCCGGGCACCGCCCAGGCGGGGACCACCGCCTTCTTGCCCGCGACCACCTTGGCGGCCGCGCGCAAGTCCTCGATGCGGCTGTTGGTGCAGGAGCCGATGAAGACGCGGTCGATCGCGATGTGCTCGAGCGGCGTGCCGGGCTCGAGCCCCATATAGGCGAGCGCCTGGCTCCAGCCCGCGCGCGTCTCCGCATCCGGGGCCTGCGCCGGATCGGGCACGCGGCCCGAGATGGGGGCGGCGTGCTCGGGCGAGGTGCCCCAGGTCACCATGGGCGAGAGCTCGCCGGCCGCGAGCGTGACCTCGCGATCGAAGCGCGCTTCAGAATCGCTCGGCAGCGTGCGCCAATAGGCGAGCGCCTTCTCCCATTCCTTGCCTTTGGGCGCGTAAGGGCGGCCCGCGACATAGGCGAAAGTGGTGTCGTCGGGGGCGATCATGCCGGCGCGCCCGCCGGCCTCGATCGACATGTTGCAGACGGTGAGCCGGCCCTCCATGCCGAGGCTGCGGATGGCGGAGCCGGCATATTCGATGGCATGCCCCACCGCCCCCGCGGCGCCGATCTTGGCGATGATGGCGAGGATGACGTCCTTGGCGAAGACGCCTTCGGGAAGCCGCCCCTCGACCGCGATTCGGAGCGTCTTGGGCTTCTGCTGCCAGAGCGCCTGGGTGGCGAGCACGTGCCCCACCTCGGAGGCGCCGATGCCGAAGGCGAGTGCGCCGAGGGCGCCATGGGTCGAGGTGTGCGAATCGCCGCACACCAAGGTGAGGCCCGGCTGGGTCAGGCCCTGCTCGGGACCGACGACGTGGACGATGCCCTGGCGCGGGTCGCCCAGGTCGAAGATGGTCACCCCGTGCTTAGCCGCGTTGAGCGTGATCGACTCGACCATGCCGCGCGCCTCGGGATCGGCGATCGACGAGACGTCGCGGTTCGCCGTCGGCACGTAATGGTCCGGGGTGCCGAAGGTGCGCTCGGGCCGGCGCAGCTTGAGACCGCGCTCGGCCAGGAGCTCGAAGGCATGGCGCGAGCCGTCGTGGATCAGGTGGCGGTCGATGTAGAGGAGCGTCTGCCCGTCGTCGCGCTCGACGATCTTGTGGCGCTCCCAGATCTTCTCGAAGAGTGTGCGCGGCGCCGGCGCCGTTGCGATCGTCATGGCGGCCTCCCGCTCCGTTATTCCGCCGCGGGCTTGCGGCGTGCGAGCTCCGCGGGCGAAGTATGGCGGAAGCGCTCGCGCAAGGGCTCCCACTCGTCGGCGCCCACGCGGCGGAAGACCTCGCGCACCGTCGCCCCCATCGCCGGATGGCGCTTGGTCGCCTTCACCTCTTGCAGCAGCGCATCGAAGGCATTGATGGCGCCCTTGAAGAGGAGGCCCGGCAGGATGGCGAGCTTGAAGCCGAGCTTCTCGGCCTCGGCTAGATCGAGGGTCGGCGTCTTTCCGCCCCACACCACGTTGAGCAGGCAGGGCCCCTTGACCAGGCGCGGGATGGCGGCGACCTCCTCGGCCGTCTGCGGGGCCTCGATGAAGGCCATGTCGGCCCCCGCGGCGAGCGAGGCGTTGGCGCGCTTGACCGCCTCCTCCAGGCCGAGGGAGGCGCGCGAGTCGGTGCGCGCGATGATGACGAAGTCCGGGCTCTTTTTGGCCGAGGCGGCGGCGCGGATCTTGGCGAGATAGTCCTCGAGCGAGATGATCTCCTTGTTGTCGAGGTGGCCGCAGCGCTTGGGGAAGCCCTGGTCCTCGATGTGGATGCCGGCGACCCCGCGCTTCTCGTACTCGCGCACCGTGCGCACCACGTTGAGCTCGTTGCCGTAGCCGGTGTCCGCGTCGGCGACCACCGGAATCGTCACCGCCGCGGCGAGGCGGCCGGCGTTCTCGACCATCTCCGTCATGGTGAGGAGGCCGAAGTCGGGATAGCCGAGCGTCGCCGCCGTGCCGGCGCCGGTCATATAGACGGCCGTGAAGCCCGCCTGCTCGATGAGCCGCGCGCCGATGCAATCATAGGCACCGGGAGCCGTGATCATGCCGCGCTCGCGCATCAGCGCACGGAGCCGGCTTGCCGCAGTGACACCTTGAGCCGCCATGGCATCCTCCTTACGATCGGGCCTTTTTTTCGCTCATCCGCGCGCGAGATGCTCGAGGGAGGCGAGCACCGCGTCCCCCATGCCGCGCGTCGACACTTGCTTGGCACCCGCGTGCATAATGTCTGCCGTGCGAACACCCCCGTCAAGCGCGCGGGCGACCGCACTCTCGAGGAGCCGGGCGTCGGCCGGCCGGCCGAGCGACCACTCGAGCGCCAAGGCCAAGCTCAGGATGGCGCCGAGCGGATTGGCGATGCCGCGCCCGGCGATGTCGGGGGCGCTGCCGTGCACGGGCTCGTAAAGTGCCGGGCGGCGGCCGTCGGGCCCCACGGGGCCGAGCGAGGCCGAGGGCAGCATGCCGAGCGAGCCCGCGATCATGGCCGCGCCATCGGAGAGCAGGTCGCCGAAGAGGTTGTCGGTGAGCAGCACGTCGAACTGATGCGGGGCGCGCACGAGCTGCATGGCGCAATTGTCGGCGAGCATGTGGGAGAGCCCGACGTCGGCGTAGTCGGCATCGTGGAGCGCCTCGACCACCTCGCGCCAGAGCTTGCCCGCCTCCATCACGTTCGCCTTGTCGACCGAGGTGACGTGGTTCCGCCGCTTGCGCGCGAGCTCGAAGGCGACGCGCGCCACGCGCTCGATCTCGTCGCTCGTGTAGGAATGGGTGTTCACACCGCGCCTGCGCCCGTCGGCAAGGGTCTCGATCCCGCGCGGCTCGCCGAAATAGATGCCGCTCGAGAGCTCGCGCACGATGACGAGGTCGGTGCCCTCGCGCGCGCGCCCCTTGAGCGTCGAGGCCTCGGCGAGCGCCGGGAGCGCCTTGATCGGGCGCAGATTGGCGTAGAGGTCGAGCGACTTGCGGATGCGCAGGAGACTGTCCGACTTGCCGACCTCGGGCGGCAGCTCGGCATAGCTGAGCCCGCCGGTGGCGCCGAAGAGGATCGCATCGGCCGCCCGCATGCGCGGAAGCGCATCCTCGCTCAAGAGCCGGCCGTGAACGCGATAGGCCGCCAGGCCGAAGAGCTCCTCCGCGAGCTCCGCGAGAAGCCCGCGCCGTGCGATGAACCATTCGGCAATGCGCCGCGATTCGGCGAGCACCTCGGGGCCGATGCCGTCCCCGGCCATGATCAGGAGAGTCGCGCGGTTGCCTGCCATGGCCAGAGAGAAGCAGGTTGGCGTGCGCGCGTCCAGCCCTCCCAAAGGCAGCTCCCTCTCCCGCTTGCGGGAGAGGGGAAAGAGGAATAGGTCGCGGGCGCGGCCCCTATGCCGCGGCGACGCAGGCCGCTATGCTGGCGTGAAGGAAACGGGAGCGCGACATGCCAGACGCGATTGCAACGCCGACGATTGGCGCGGAGGGCCACGGCGGCCCCGTCCAGATCTTCTATTTGAAGAAGGGTGCGGCGCGCCGCCCGCAGATCGCGCGCGCCGAGGGCATCTACATGTGGGACACGGAGGGCCGGCGCTACATCGACGCCTCCTCGGGTCCCGTGGCGAGCAACCTCGGCCACGGCAACAAGCGCGTGCTCGCGGCCATGATCGCCCAGGCGGAGAAGGCCCCCTTCGCCTATCTGAGCGCCTTCGAGAGCGAGGCCAACGTCAAGCTCGCCGAGCTCGTCACGCGGCTCGCGGGGGCGGGATTCGAGCGCGCCTATTTCGTCTCGGGCGGCTCGGAGGCGACGGAGAGTGCCTTGAAGCTCGCGCGCCAATATGCGGTCGCCAAGGGCGAAGCCTCGCGCTGGAAGGTGATCGGCCGCGAGCCCAGCTATCACGGCGGCACGCTCGGCGCGCTCGCCGTCACCGGCGATCCCGTCTCCGAGGCCCTCTTCGGCCCGATGATGAAGACCATGCCCAAGGTGCCGGCTCCCTTCACCTATCGCCTGCCGCCCAACCACGACGCCGATTCCTATGCGCACGCCTGTGTCGCAGCCCTCGAGGACTGCATTCGCCGCGAGGGGCCGGAGACGATCCTCGCCTTCATCATGGAGCCCGTCGGCGGGCTGGCGACGGGGGCCCTCGTCGCACCCGACTTCTACTATGGCGCGGTGCGCGAGATCTGCGACCGCTACGGCGTGCTCCTCATCTATGACGAGGTGATGAGCGGCGCCGGGCGCACCGGCCGCTTCCTCGCCGCCGAGCATTGGCCGCGAGCGAGGCCGGACATGGTGACGCTGGCCAAGGGCATCGCCGCCGGCTATACGCCGATGGGGGCCGTGCTCGCCCCCGACCGCATGGTCGATAGGGTGGCGGCCTCGGGCGGCTTCCTGCACGGGCACACCTACCTCACCAACCCGCTCTCCTGCGCCGTCGGCTTCGCCGTGGTGAGCGAGATGGTCGAGCGAGGGCTGATCGCGAACGCCGAGAAGATGGGAGCACTCCTGCGCGCGAGACTGGAGGCGCTCAAGGCGAAGAGCGCCATCCTGGGCGACGTGCGCGGCAAGGGCTTGCTGCTCGCGATCGAGATCGTCATGAACAAGGAGACCAAGGCGATCCCGCCGGCCGAGTACCTCGCCGTCTATCGCATCGCCGAGCTCGCGGCCAAGCGCGGCCTCTTGCTCTATTCGCGCCGCACGGCCAACGGCAAGTACGGCGAGTGGCTCATGATCTCCCCGCCCCTCATCGTGAGCGAGGCGGAGGTCGAGGAGATCGTCGAGCTCCTCGCCCTCTCGCTCGCCGATTACGAGTCCGAGCTCCGTGCCGCGAAGCTGATTTGAGCGATGTCCTATCGCGTCAACAGCCTGGTCCGAAGCGTCGCCGCACCGGCGATCGCCGAGGCGCACGGCTGGCTCTCGGGCCGCAGCTTTCCCAAGGAGAAGCCGCTCCTCGATCTGTGCCAGGCGGTGCCGAGCTACCCGCCGGCCGAGGCACTCCAGGCCCATGTCGCGGAGCTCGCGCACCGCCCGGAGACCTCGACCTACACGCCGATCCTCGGGCTGCCGCATCTGCGCGAGAAGCTCGCGCGCCGGATGAGCGCCAAGTACGGCGCCGAGATCCCGGCGTGCCGCGTCGCGATCAGCGCCGGCTGCAACCAGGCCTTCTGTCTCGCGGCGAC
>DATEQI010000430.1:0-2379 GCA_035272805.1 Alphaproteobacteria bacterium
GAGGCCGAGGTCTCCTCCTTCTTCCCCGACGTACCCCAGCGGCTCGCTGCCTGCCACCTCGTCATCTGCCGCTCGGGGGCTTCGAGCTGCGCCGAGCTCGCGGCCATCGGCAGGCCCGCGATCCTCGTGCCCTACCCGCACGCGATCGACGATCACCAGATGGCGAACGCGCAGGCGATCGACTCGGCGGGCGGGGCCTGGCTCATCCCCGAGCGCATGTTCGACGAGGCGAAGCTCACGGAGCGCCTCGCTCAGCTGATCGCCATGCCCGAGACGCTGGCGAGTGCCGCCAAAGCGGCCGCCGCCACCGCGCGCACGAGTGCGGCGGACCGGCTCGCGGCACTCGTCGAGCGCCTCCTGCCGGCCAACGGCAACAACGATGCGCTCAAGGTGGCCGCCGAATGAGAACGCTACCGCTCGACATCGGGATCATCCACTTCGTCGGCATCGGCGGCATCGGCATGAGCGGAATCGCCGAGATCCTGCGCAATCTCGGCTACAAGGTGCAAGGCAGCGATATCGCCGACAGCGCCACGGTGCGCCGGCTGCGCGCCATGGGAATTCCCATCGTGATCGGCCACCGCGAGGAAAACCTCGGTGACGCCGAAGTGCTCGTGGTGTCCTCGGCGATCAAGCCGGACAATCCCGAGGTGAGTGCCGCGCGCGCGCGCCTCATGCCGGTGGTACGCCGCGCCGAGATGCTGGGCGAGCTCATGCGCCTCAAATGGTCGGTGGCGGTCGCCGGCACCCACGGCAAGACCACCACGACCTCGATGGTCGCCGCCATGCTGGAAGGGGCGGGGCTCGATCCCACCGTGATCAACGGCGGCATCATCAACGCCTACGGCACCAACGCGCGGCTCGGCAGCGGCGACTGGATGGTCGTCGAGGCCGACGAGTCGGACGGCACCTTCGTCAAGCTGCCGGCGACCATCTGCGTCGTCACCAACATCGACCCCGAGCATCTCGATTTCTACGGCAGCTTCGACAAGCTGCGCGACGGCTTCGCCTCCTTCATCCAGAACGTCCCCTTCTACGGCTTCGCGGCACTCTGCATCGATCATCCCGAAGTACAGGCCCTCATTCCGCGCGTGGCCGATCGCAAGATCATCACCTACGGCATGAGCCCGCAGGCCGACGTGCGCGCAACCGACATCGAGCTCGGGCCCAAGGGGGCGCGCTTCAACGTCCACATCAACGACCGCTTCCGCGGCGCCGAGCTTCGCCTCGACGGCCTCGTCCTCCCCATGCTCGGCCAGCACAATGTGCAGAATTCGCTCGCCGCGATCGCGATCGCCTACGAGATGGGCATCGAGCAGGCGAAGATCCGCGCCTCGCTTGCCTCCTTCGGCGGCGTCAAGCGCCGGCTCACCCTGACCGGCGAGGCCGGCGGCATCCGCGTGATCGACGATTACGGCCACCATCCGGTCGAGATCGCGGCCGTCATGCGCGCGGTGCGCACGGCGTGCGATCGCCGCGTGATCGCGGTGGTGCAGCCCCATCGCTACACCCGCCTTCACAACCTCTTCGAGGAGTTCTGCACCTGCTTCAACGAGGCGGACGCCGTCATCGTCGCCGACGTCTATGCGGCGGGCGAGACGCCCATCGAAGGGGTCAGCCGCGACGCCCTCGTCGAGGGCCTGAGGAGCCACGGCCACCGCAAGGTGCTAGCACTCCCGGATCCGGCGGCGCTGGCCGAGACCGTCGCCGAGCTCGCCGAGCCGGGCGACATTGTCGTGTGCCTGGGTGCGGGCAGCATCACGCAATGGGCGGCGGCACTTCCCGACCAGCTCGCGGCCATCTTCGCCGAGCGCACGGGGACTGCCGGCAAGCGGCTCAATGGGGCGCAGGGATGATGGCGCTCGAGAAGCATACGCCCCGTCTGATCGATCGCTTGCCTAAGGTGCGCGGGCGATTGAGCGAGGACGCGCCGCTGGCGCGGCTCACGCGCTTCCGCGTGGGCGGCGCCGCCGAGGTGATGTTCCGGCCCGCCGACCGCGACGATCTTGCCCGCTTCCTCGGCGGCAAGCCCGCGGACGTGCCGCTCACCGTCATCGGCGTCGGCTCGAACCTCTTGGTCCGCGACGGCGGCGTGCCGGGCGTCGTAGTGCGGCTCGGCCGCGCCTTTGCCGGCATTGCCGTCGCGGGCGAGCGGCTCAGCGCCGGTGCCGCGGCCCTCGACGTCAACGTCGCCGTTGCCGCCGCCGCCGCCGCCCTTGCCGGCCTCGAGTTCCTCGCGGGCATCCCCGGGACCATCGGCGGGGCGCTGCGCATGAATGCGGGGGCCTACGGCCGCGAGATCAAGGACGTGATCGTGGCGGCAGACGCGCTCGATCCCACCGGCGGCGGCCACGCGCTCACCCCGGCGGAGCTCGGCCT
>DATEQI010000431.1:0-26663 GCA_035272805.1 Alphaproteobacteria bacterium
GTCGGGGGCCTGACCGAAGAAGGGGGTGATGGCGATCGGGATCGGCTGCATCTGGCCGCGCGTGATGTCGATGTGCAGCTCGGCGAATGCCGGAGCGCCGCCGAGCGATATCGCGGCGAGTGCGGCGAGGACTGCCGTAACGATGAAGCCGAGGCGGAAGCCGGTCGTCGTTGCTGATTTCATTGCACGCCCTTCACAGGATTTGGCTGGGATTGAAGCTCAACGTCATGTCTTGCCAGACCGAATATTTCTCGGGCGGCAGCTTGAACGGCTGGGCGACGAATATCGCACGGTACGCACTCTCCGCCGCGGCACGGAAGAAGGTGTCGCTCTGCATGCGCGACTGATCGACGATGCGCGCCTCGCGCACCGAGCCGTCCTGATTGAGCGTGACGTGGATATCGATGATGAGGTCCTTGGCGTCCTTGGCCCCGGCGGGCACGTTCCAGCAACTCTCGATTTGCTTTTTCACCGCATCGATTTCGCTCATCGTCATCTTGTTGTCGAGCGAGGCGGGAGGACGCGGGCTCGTCTGAGCGAGCTGCTTGATCACCTTGTCGGCCGGCTCGGGCTGCGGCTGCGGCTTGCTCTGCTCCACGCTCCTCAGGATCTTCTCGATCGTATTTTCCGGCTGTTGCTTGGGCTTGACCACGGGTGGGGGCGGCAGCGGCGGCGGGGGTGCCTGCACCTGCGGCTCCGGTTTGGGTTCCGGCTTGGGTTCCGGCTTCTTCTCGGCCTGCGGCGTGGGCAAGGGCTCGGGGGCCGGCTCGGGTGGGGGCGGCAATGCGGCAACCTGCGGCGGCTTGGGCGGCGGCGGCGGCGCCTCGGCCCGGGGCGGGGGCGGGAGCGGGGGAGCCGGAGGCAACGGCGGTGCTGCCTTGGGGGGCTCGGGCTTGGGCTCCGGCTTGGGAGTCGGTTGCGGCACGTTGGTCTTGTCTGCGAGCGTCGCCAGCTCGACCGGGATCGGCTCCTCGATGATGGGCGGCGGATTGGTCAGATGCGGCAGCCCGAAGACGGCGAGAAGAATGATCGCCATATGCAGAACGCTGGAGCAGATCATCCCCCGCCGCATGGCCTCAGCGCGCCCCCTTCTGCTCCTTGGGCAGACTCGTCGGCATCTCGGCCACGAGCGCCACGTGCTTGAATCCGGCCAGGTTGATGACGCCCATGACCTCCATGATGCGTCCGTAGTTGATGCTGCGGTCGCCGCGCACGAAGATGCGCGTGTCGGGCTTGTTCTGGGTGATGGCTTGCAGGCGCGCGGCGAGATTGTCGATGGGGATCTCGGTCTCCTGCAGATAGACGTTGCCCTGGGCGTTCACCGAGACGACGAGCGGCTCGTCCTGGCCCGTGATCGGCGCTGCCGTCGTCTTCGGCAGATCGACCGGCACGCCCACGTTGAGGAGGGGGGCCGTCACCATGAAGATGACGAGCAGCACGAGCATCACGTCGACCATGGGGGTGACATTGATCTCGCTCATGGGCGGCCGCCTGAGGCGTCCGCCGCGGCTCATCTTCGGTGGTCTGAGGGCGATCGCCATGGCCTACGCCCGCTCCTCGAGCTGGCGCGAGAGGATCGCCGAGAATTCGGCCGCGAAGGCCTCGAGCCGGCTCGAATAGCGCACCAGATCGTTGTTGATCTTGTTGTAGGCCACCACCGCGGGAATGGCGGCGACGAGGCCGAGCGCTGTTGCGAAGAGCGCCTCGGCAATGCCCGGCGCCACCACGGCGAGCGTGGTATTGCGCGTCAGCGCGATCGACTGGAAGCTGTCCATGATGCCCCATACGGTGCCGAAGAGTCCGATGAAGGGGGCCACCGAGCCGACGGAGGCAAGGAAGGCGAGATAGCGCTCGAGGCGGTCCATCTCGCGCCCGAGCGTCACCTGCATGACGCGCTCGATGCGGTCCTGCAGGCCGCCGCGGGCCTCCTTCACGTTGATGCCCTTGCTGATCGAGCGGCGCCATTCGCGCATGGCCGCCGAGAACATGGCCGCCATCGGCTCCTGGGGCTTGCCGTCGATGCGGTCGTAGAGCTCCTCGAGCGAGCCGCCCGACCAGAAGGCGTCCTCGAAGGCGCCGGTATGGCGGGCGAGCTTGCGCAAGCGGAGGACCTTCTCGAAGATGATCGACCAGCTCCAGAAAGAGGCGAAGAGGAGCAGGACGAGCACCGCCTTCACGATGAGGTCCGCCCGAAAGAACAGGCCCCAGATCGAGAGATCGCTGGACGGCATCGAGCCGCCGAGGTTCAGGACGTCGACTGCGGTTTGCTGCATGGCACCAACTATTTCTCCCGAGATTGCGACAAATTTATGAGCGTCGTGCGGATTACGGCTGGCAGGCGGACGGGACGGCCCGCCTGATCGAGTACGGCGAGGCGGAGCACGATGCGCGCAAGGGGCGTGCTGCCGCGCTTGACGATCTGCTCGGCCGAGAGGCTCGCCAGGCCCACCTTGGTCACCCGCGTGTGCACCTCGAGCGCGTCATCCAGGCGCGCGGGCTTGAGAAAATCGACCACGCAGCGGGCGACCGCGAAATTGTGTCCCTCGCTCCGCATCAGCTGCGAGCTTTCGACGCCGAGCACCCGCATCATCTCGGTCCGCGCACGCTCGGCAAAACGCAGATAGTTCGCGTGGTAGACGATTCCGGCGGCATCCGTGTCCTCGTAATAGACGCGCAAGGGAAAGACGTGAACGCCCGACTCGATGGCCCCGCTCATGGCCGCGTCAGCCATCCCCGTCCTCCAGGCTCTCGATCTCGAGGCTGAGCTGGGGTGCGGGGGCGGCGGGCGGGGCGAGGCCGAGGTGCCGGTAGCCGCGCTCCGCGAGCATGCGCCCGCGCGGCGTGCGCTGGACGAGCCCTTGCTGGATGAGATAGGGCTCGATCACCTCCTCGAGCACGTCGCGCTCATCGCCGAGGGCCGCGGAAAGCGTCTCGATCCCCGCCGGCCCGCCGCCGTAGTTGTCCGCGAGGCAGCGCATATAGCGCCGGTCCATGGCGTCGAGACCGGAGCTGTCGACCTCGAGCCGCATCAAGGCCGCGTCCGCGGCGGCACGGTCGATCTCGGCGACGCCGCCGACGGCCGCGAAGTCGCGCACCCGGCGCAGGAGACGGCCGGCGATCCGCGGCGTGCCGCGCGCGCGGCGCGCGATCTCGCTGGCACCCTCGGCGCTGAGCGCGATGCCGAGCACGCGCGCGCCGCGTGCCACGATCTCGACGAGCTCGGCATCCGTGTAGAACGAAAGCCTGAGCGGGATGCCGAAGCGCTCGCGCAGGGGTGTGGTGATGCGGCCGGAGCGCGTGGTCGCGCCCACCAGCGTGAAAGGCTGGAGATCGATCCTCACCGAGCGCGCGGCCGGCCCCTCGCCGATGATGAGGTCGAGCTGGAAGTCCTCCATGGCGGGATAGAGGATCTCCTCGACCGCGGGGTTCAAGCGGTGGATCTCGTCGATGAAGAGCACGTCGTGCCGCTGGAGGTTGGTGAGAAGAGCCGCGAGATCGCCCGCGCGCGCGATCACCGGGCCGGAGGTCGCGCGGAAGCCGACGCCGAGCTCGCGCGCGATGATCTGGGCGAGCGTGGTCTTGCCCAAGCCGGGCGGGCCAAAGAGCAGCACGTGGTCGAGCGCCTCGCGGCGCGCGCGGGCCGCCGCGATGAAGACGCTGAGGTTGGCGCGCACTTGGGCCTGGCCGACGAACTCGGCGAGGGAGTGCGGACGCAGCGAGGCCTCGGGGCCGTCCTCCTCGGCAAAGCCGCTTTCCACCATGCGCTCGTCGGCGGGGATCGGCGAAGTCACTGGCTGAGCTCCCTGAGCCCGGCCTTCACGAGCGCATCGAAGCCCGCTTGCTGGCCGAGACGGCGCTGGACCTCGACCACGACGCCGAAGGCATCGGCGCGGCGATAGCCGAGATTGACGAGTGCCGAGACCGCATCCGCGGCAGCACCCTCAAGTGCCGCCCCCGAGGCCGCAGCGCCGGCCAGCGCCGCCGGGCCGAGCACCACCCCGCCGGCCTTGTCCTTGAGCTCGGACACGATGCGCCCGGCGAGCTTGGGGCCGACCCCTTGCGCGCGGGCGAGTACCGCCTTGTCGTGGGCCGCGATCGCAACCACGAGCTGGCCCGGGCCGAGCACCGAGAGGATAGCCAAGGCCACCTTGGCACCCACCCCCTGGACCGTATTGAGCAGGCGGAACCAGCTGCGCTCCGCCCCGTCCGCGAAGCCATAAAGATGAATGTGGTCCTGGCTCACCTGCGTCTCGATGAGGAGGCTCGCCGGCTCCCCCTGCGGCGGGAGTTGCGCCAAGGTGCGGGCCGAGCAGAAGACGAGATAGCCGACCCCGCCCACGTCGATCACGAGCGAGCCCTCGCCCGTCTGGTCGACGAGGCCGCTCAATTTGGCGATCATGGCCGACTCAGGCTCTCGCTGCGCGGTTGCGCGCGCCAGCGCTCGAAGGTGGCGGCGTGATGCGCGTGGCAAATGGCGACGGCAAGCGCGTCCGCGGCATCGGGCCCGGCGATCTCGGCCGTGGGCAAGAGGTGCCGCACCATCGCTTGGATCTGCTCCTTCTCAGCGTGACCGGCGCCGACCACGGATTTCTTCACGAGGTTGGTCGGATATTCCGTGACCTTGAGGCCGGCGCGCGCAGGGGCGAGCAACACCACCCCGCGGGCCAAGCCGAGCTTCAAGGTCGAGCTTGCATTCTTGTTGACGAAGCTCTCCTCGACCGCCGCCTCGTCGGGCGCATAGCGCTCGATCACCGCGAGCACGCCGTCATAGAGCTGGGCGAGGCGCATGGGCACATCGAGCGCGCCATCGGAGCTGAGCGTGCCGTTGGCGACGTGACGGAGGCGGCCCGCCGCGGCCTCGATGATGCCCCAGCCCGTCTTCCTCAACCCCGGATCCAGTCCCAATAGTCGCATGAGCCCCTCGCTCCCTCGGCGCGTGGCGGCCGCAGCCCCGGCTCAGCCCACGAGCCTCGCCATGAGATCGTCGGCAATCTCGAAGTTCGCCGAAACCGTCTGGACGTCGTCGTTGTCCTCGAGCTGATCGAGGAGCTTGAGGAGACCCTTGGCACGCTCCTCATTCTCCATCGGCACCGTGACTTGCGGCTTCCATACCAGCCCCGCGCGCTGGGGACGGCCGAACTTGGCCTCGAGCGCCTCCAGTACGCGGGCGAGCTCTTCGGGTGCCGCGGCGATCTCGTGCCCGCTCGCGCTCGAATCCACATTGTCGGCGCCGGCGTCGAGGGCGGCCTCGAACATCTCATCCGCACTCGCGGCCTCGGGGCCGTAGACGATCTCTGCGACCCGCTTGAACTGGAAGCTCACGCTGTTGGTCTCGCCGAGCACGCCGCCGTGCTTGGAAAAGGCGGTGCGCACGTCGGAAACGGTGCGCTTGCGGTTGTCGGTCAAGGCCTCGACGATGATCGCGACCCCGCCCGGGCCGTAGCCTTCGTAGCGAACCTCGTCATAGACCGCACCCTCCTCGCCCCCCCGCGCCCGCCGGATCGCGCGCTCGACGGTGTCGCGCGGCATGTTGGCATCGCGTGCCGCCGCCACGGCCGCACGCAGACGCGGGTTCGCACTCGGCTCCGCTGGACCGGAGCGCGCCGCCACCATGATCTCGCGAATGATCTTGGCGAAGAGGCGGGCGCGCTTGGCGTCCTGCGCCCCCTTGCGATACATGATGTTCTTGAACTGCGAATGGCCGGCCATAACGTCCGCGTCTCAAAGTTTTGCAGGCGCACCGCGATCCTATACCATATCTTGTGGGTAAGCGCACGACGACAGGCGGCTCAGCTAACAGACCAATATGGCGAGATTGGGGCGTCGGCGGCACGGTACTGTCCGAATTAGGACACTGTGCCTTTCCATTTAGGACACTCCGCCTTTGATGACCTTGAACGAAAGCCGCCGCTGCAACGGCGACGGCGACAGGGGGGCCGGAGGAATGCTTGATGGCGGCGCGGACGGCTCGCCTTTAAGCGCTGCCTCGATCAACTCGGCAATCGTCCAAACGTGGTCCGTGACGCCTAGCTGCATGGCTGGCGTAAGCCGCAACGTCTCATGGACGCGGCAGAAATTGTAGTGCGCGGCATAGAGCGCGACCGCTGCCGCATGGTTCCCAAGCTTCTTCGAGAACGCATTGGTGAGCCGCGTAAACCGGCGCTGCTGCATCCTGATCGTGAGGTTCTGGCGCTCGACGTAGCTGGTAGAGATGTGCGTCGGGCGCCCCGATATGCGGCTCTTGGTAACGTCCACGACATGCCCAGGCGAGTAACGGCGCGAGGCTTCCTTGGCGTGCGTCACGCTGTAGTGCTTTTCAATGGTGCCGTAGGCAATCCGATCGCCGAAGTAGGCTTCAACGGCGCTCGGATACTGCGTGAAGGCGTCGGATGAAAACTCCGGCTCATTGACCACGCGCTGGCGTAGATCGCTGATGAAGCCATGCGTGGTCACGCCGTCCCGCTTGCCAATACGGTAGCCCACAATGGCCTTGGCGCTGTCCGCAAGGGCAATGAACACGTATTGGTCGCCTAGCTCCCATGAGTCGCCCGGCTTTACGTGCTGGCGCTTCTTGCCGACGTAGCTCCATATCTCGTCAATCTCGATCCGATTGACGTGAAGCTGGCGCATCAAGCGGTCATGGAGGGTCGCACAGCCCTGTCCGACCTGGACCCCAAGCCGCATGATGGTATCGCGATGGATGCCCGTCAGGCGCTCGGTGGCCCGGATGCTTACGCCTTCGCAGAGGGAGGCGATTGCCTGGATTTGCCGGTCGCGAGGGAGGGTGTTCATTGCCATCATCTCCGTTACTATTGTAACGGTTGTAGCGGCATTTTTCGGCGTTGTCAATGACAATCGTAACGTATATAATGTTTTTTGTTGCTTTTGTGGAGGATGGGCCATGGCAGTCAATGACGAGTGGGCTGAGAAGGCCAAGCGGCTTTTACGGGCTGAGATGGTCCGTCGGGGCATCACGTATGAGGACCTTACCCGTAGGCTGGCAGAGATCGGGGTAGAGGAGACGCCCGAGAACATCCGAAATAAAGTTTCCCGAGGAAGATTCATGGCTGCGTTCATGCTGCAATGCTTTCGGGCAATCGGAGTTGAGACATTGAGGCTAGAAGACGCATAGGGTGATCGAGTGGCGCTGCTACGATGGAAGGGAAACGCAGCTTTTGTGGCGGGATTAAGCGCAATAATCCTGATTCTGATGGCGCCCCAAGTCGGAGCTGCCGATAAAGAGCAAGCACCCATACCCATACCTGAGCATAAGCCGCCTGCGCCCCCACAGGTCGCAGCCCAACAGCCGCCCGTCCAATTTTATGTGACATGCGCGCCCCCATCAGCGGCAGTCCAACCAAATCAAAATGAGGAGAGTGACGCAGCCAAAAATACTGATCGCAAATCCACCGATAACAAAGCATTGATGCCACCGCCGGAGGGTGTCTCCGTAACATGCAATTACGAAACCACCTACAAACAGGCTGATAGGAACGAAAATAAAAATGCCGGCGAAGTAAAATGGACCGATATCGTAGGGGCGTTTACGGCAGTAGCCTACCTCTTTGTCGCCATTGGCTTGTTGATTTTCGCCGGCCTCACGTGGAAAGTTTCCGTCCGTCAGGCTAACATCATGGCCCGACAAGCCAAAATTATGGCGATACAGGCCGGCATTGGGGAAAAACAGGCGACTCTCACCGAAACCCAAGCTACTACTTTGCGAGCAATAGAGGCAGCCAACATTGCTCTCGTGCGCATAGACCTGTTGCCAATCGTAGATTCGCCACCTGGATTGTCCCAACAACCGATCCCAGGCGGTCCCGTCCCCGGCTTTACGAGGATTGCGTTGACTGCGCATAACCAAGGCAGGACGAGAGGAACCGTAGTCCGCATATGCCTTGAGTGGCGCGTCATCAGCGGAGAACTCCCCGATAGTCCCGTATACGAACATTTCATAACTCGCGGCTACATCTTTCAGCCCAATCAGCCGCTCCAACTCATATGGGGCGAAGGCGTAATTGAACTTGATGAGGCGCGTGAGAAAGCTGTTCGGACGGGGACGGAAAGACTTTGGGTGTACGGTTTTTATACCTACGAAGACGTGTTTGGAGATCGGTACGATGTTGGATTCGTTGCGCATTGGGAAGCTGTAATCGCCGGACTGACCCTCGCCGTGCCGCGCGGATTCATTTTGGAGGGGCCACCCAACTACTATTATGTGCGCAAACATAGCAGCACACAGAACCACCCCAGCTAGCCGCGCCCATAGCGCGCGCATGGCGCGCCTCTACTTACCCGGTGTCCCCTTTGCTCACTTACTTACCCACGCATGGGCGCGCCAAAGCAAAACACCGCCAGCGATGAACATGCCGAAGACAACGCCCAACCCAATTAAAGGATCGTCTTGATGAGCACCCTTGGGTGTTTCTGGCATTGGATGACGGAGCATGCGACAGTCATATCGACCGTCGTGTCCGCAATCGCAGCCGTTTTCATTGCCTGCTTCAGCGTTACTCTCGCGCGCGTGTCCAAGCGCCAAGCGGAAATCAGCAATCGTGCGGCTGGGGCGGCCGAAGTTGGCGCCGAAGCCGCGCGAAGGGCCGCAGACGTGGCCAATACAACTTTGATCGCCAGCCAGCGGGCATGGCTCACGGTTGAAGTCTCGATTGCAAAGGGGCAAGGGCTCACATTCGACAGGAATGGAGCAGTTCTCCAAATCCGCATCGACATGAAAAACATCGGTAACGCGCCAGCCCTCAAAGTCTCCTGGCGCGCGTGGCCCATATTTCACAAACCGTTCCAAACGCATAACCCCGGAATAGAGCAATCCCGGCGATGCAGAGCCATCCGCCAGCAGGAGTTCGGGATCGGGCCAACCATCTTCCCGCAAGATCGCTATCCCGTTCCTGGTACTGACTGGGGTTTTGGAGCGGGGCTCAGCTGGGCAGAGATTGACGAAATGCTTGGCCCTAAAGAAGAGGGGAAACCCCGCATCACGGGGGGCGTCACTTTGGTTGGATGCATTGACTACACCTTCCCGTCCGATAACAAAGTTCATCACCAGACGGGGTTCATGCTCTTTGGCGAAACGCTCCCATTTCCAATTCCTGAGATCACGGAGCAGTCCGGGAATATCACGGTTCCCATTCTCGGTCTTATCAAGCAAGGTGCCGACTTCGATCCTCCGGACTGAGGCAGCTCGCGCGGGCTGGGACAAAGCCGCCGCGCAAATTAGGACAGCCACGAGCGAAATTAGGACACTGGCCGCCAAATCAGGACAGCACCGGCGGCGGCCTGTAGAGTTATCGCGGCACGGCGACGCATGGCGCGAGAGGCGGCACTTGGCTACGCGCCGTTCACCGTAATAAAGGGAGGCAAGGAATAAAAAGAATCTCCGGCCATCCGGGGAATGTCGGTTTACCGTGGTGACAAGCTTGCCGTCCTCTTTCAGGGGCGACGGCCGCTGTCTCGCCCACGATCCTCTCCGCGCCCGCGATCCTCTCCGCGCCCGATGCCGCCAACGCCGATGCTGAAGCCGCCAAGGAATGACCCACCCGAATCTTCCGGTGGCGGACCGCTGGTGTCCTGCGGGTTCGTTTGCGGACCACTTGCTTCGGTCGGCACCCGCTTCATCGTCTCGGTCGAGGTATCGATCAGGTCGCCCTTGGCGGTGAAATTGTAATAGGTGAGCTTGATCGTCCCATTGGGCTGATCTTCGGCAACTGTCTCATGGCGGACGATATGTTTCGGATCGTACTTGACGATGATATGCACGCGGCCGTTCTGATCCTTCTCCGTCACCTTGGTTCCGCCAGCGCCGAAGGAATTGTCCGGCTCCGTGGTGCGCGTCCACCCGTCGGCAAAAGTGGTCTGAGTCCCGCCATTAGGGAGCGGAGTGGTCACGCCCGGATCGGGTTGGCCGTTCGAGGAGTGGTTCAGCACAGAAGGCGGCGTGGATGCCGGGGGCTGCTGCGCAAAGCCGGCAGCGCTGGGCAGCGCCAGCGCCGCTGCCAGGACGGCCGCCATTAGGGCAAGCTTTCGCATCGAACTGACCCTCCCCATGACTTGAGCTGAGATTCCCCAGATCACTCGACTTCCAGGCTTCAATATAGCCCTCCTGGGCTCCCGTGGGCAATACGACGCCCCCACGAGGCTCGATGCGGCGCGTCCGTGCCGTCGAATTCGGTCTCCTTGCGCGGTTCACAACTCGGCTTTGCGGCAGGGAGCCAATTACCTCATGCCCCAATGATGGGCATTGCCGTGAACTCGGCCAATCTGAATTATTTCGTAGCTGACCGAGCTTCAATCAGCGAGTGGCCGATTTCGGCCAGTGCCGACGGCGGGCTCCCCACCGATCCGAGGACGGCCGGAGAGCAAGCTTGTCATGGCGCTAGCGTCCCGGACGCTTAAAGCACTTCGACGGCAAACCACATCTCGGGCTTGCCGCGCACTCCGGCCCGGCCCATCGCCTCCTTGAGCTGCTCGCTGGAGGCGAAGCTTCTCGCCTTTTCAAGCGTTGCGAAGTCGTGCCACGCCGTCACGTCGTTGGGATCACCGGCCGCTTGAAACACCTGGCGGGCGGTGGCTCCCATCGCTTTGCGCTCGGCGTCGAACTTGTCATACACCCTGCGCCACGTCGTGTAGTCGGCAACCTCGTGGCGAACGAACAAGCGGACCATGGGTTCCTCCCGTCTCCGGAGATGGTCGGATGCCATCCGCACTTTCCCGGAGGGAAGCGGGCTAGAGTGCCGATTCGGAAGTTCGTCTCAGCCGGAGATAACCGTCATTGCGAGCGCAGCGAACCCCGGCGTACGCCGGGGCAGCGCGCCTCGGTGCGACCCCCTTTCTGGATTGCTTCGGCGCCCTTCGGGCGCCTCGCAATGACGAGTGTTTTCCTGATGTCGTGAATTTCAGAACCAGAACTCCAGCATCTGCATCGCCGTCGTGCGCGTCAAGCTCGGCAAACCGGCCATGGTTCGCATGGGCGAACGAGGTGACGCCGCCAAGAGAGCGATCATCGGCGAGCGCCTGCCGATCCGCGACCGGCTGAAACTGCGGCAGGTTCATGATTTTTCTGCTAGACTTCGTTCGCCCGTAAGCCTCGGCCCAGGTGCCGGGGTAAAATCAAGGGAGACGCCGCCGGCAAACAGGCCCGGTCGATCGATGTCCATGCCAGGGGAGATCTCGAGGGAAGTGATGGAGCCACAACTCAAGAACATATTCGTAGGAGTCAGCACGTTCGCCGTGGGACTCTTGTATTTCTACGCGCTCGCCTTGTCGGTCGTCGTCGCCTTGACCAACACCGTCCCCTGGTACCTCATTTTGGGGGCCTGGGTGATCATTTCCATCGTGCTCTTCTACGCGAAGGACCGCAGCGCCAAGGGCGAGAGCGCTCAAAGCTCCTAGCTTCGACGCGCTCAGAGCTCCGGCAGCTTGAGCGTGCCCGCCGGCTGAGGCAGCGGCCAGTGCGGCTGGAGCCGGCCGCCCAGGCGCAGGGGTGCGATGTGCTTGGCAAGCCCCGTGCGATCGTCGCTCTCGATGAAGGCGGCGCAGAGCGTCGCCTCGCCGTCGGCGGCACTCAGCCGCTCGCCCTTGAGCTTGGTGACGAAGCGGGCGACCGCCTCGCCCTTCTGCATGCCGATCACGGAATCATAGTCCCCGCACATGCCGAGGTCGGTCTGATAGGCAGTACCACTCGGCAGAATCTGCGCGTCCGCGGTCGGCACGTGCGAGTGGGTGCCGAGGACGGCGGAGACGCGCCCGTCGCAGAAATGCCCGACCGACATCTTCTCGCTCGTCGCCTCGCCATGGATGTCGACCAGGATGAAATCCGCGTTCTTGCCGAGCTGGTGCACATCGAGCTGCTGATCGAGGCAGACGAAGGGGCAATCGAGCGCGTCCATGAAGAGCCGCGTCATGACATGGAGCACCACGACGCGCTTGCCGCTTGCTACCGTGAACACGCCGACGCCGCGGCCAGGCGTGTTGAGCGGGAAGTTGTGGGGGCGCAGAAGCTTGGTGTCGCGTTGGATATAGGCGAGCGTCTCGCGCTGGTCCCAGACGTGGTTGCCGGTGGTGATGGCGTCCACCCCCGCCGCATAGAACTCCCGGCAGATCTCGGCGGTGATGCCGAAGCCGCCGGCCGCGTTCTCGCCGTTGACCACGACGAAGTCGAGCGCGAGCGCCTTGCGCAAGGCCGGCACATATTTCGTCACCGCCTTGCGGCCGGAGCGGCCGACCACGTCACCGCACATGAGGAGCTTCACAGCACGTCGCCCGTCTTCCTGATCATGCGCTCGGCAGTGCCGGAGAAGGGCTCGGCACCCGCCTCGGTCACCAGCCAGTCGAGGCGCTCGTCGTGGCCATCGTGCGGCAGGCGCTCGACCCTCTGCGCGGCATAGCCGACGCCGATCGCGAGCACCTCTCGGCACGCCCTGAGGGCCGCCAGCGTCAGGTCATAGTAGCCGGCGCCGTAGCCGATCCGATAGCCCTCGCGATCGCAGGCGAGGAAGGGGACCAGCAGCACTTGCGGGACCACTTCGGCTGCCGTCTCGCGGGGCTCGCGTAGCCCGAAGGGCCTCTCCTCGAGTGCCGCACCCGGCTGCCAGCGGCGGAAGAGGAGCGGCCTGCCGCGCTCTACCACCACGGGGAGCCCGATCGGATGGCCGCTCTGGTGGAGCTTGGCCATGAGCGGGCGGATGTCGAGCTCGCTCCGCCCGGGCCAGTAGCCGGAGACGACCGCACCGGGGGCGAGCCGAAACGTCGCGGCGAAGTGTGCTGTGACGCGGGCGGGGGCCGTGGCCGCGAGGGCCGCATGGGCGGCGTCGCGGCGCAGCACCGCCGCCTGCCGCGCCGCCTGCTTCGCTTCGAGGAGGGTCATCGAGCTTCCTTGGAGGGCCCCGGGGGAAGAGCGAGCGGAGCCGCCTCGGCCGTTGGCCGTTACTTGTCCTCTGTGGCCTGCTCACGCAGGTGGGCGCCATGTGCCGTGACCAAGATCACGGTAGGGACAGCTCCCTAACTGAAGACATTGGCCCCAGGGCACTAAGTGGCCTGACGCGCCGCGCAGCTCCGCTCCAGGGGAATCTAGGCGGCTTCCAGCCCCGCCGCAATCTCCTCGAGGCGCGCGGCAAGGGCATCGATGCCTTGCGCGATCGCCGCCTCGGCCTCGGGCGAGAGCCCCTGCGGCTTGCTCCGCTCGCTCTGCAGGGCCTTATAGGCGTCCGACAGCTCGTCCGCGATCAAAAGGCACACCATAACGAGAAGCCGCGTGTCGCCGATCTGGCCCATGGCCGCGGTGAGCTCGCTCATGCGCTTGTCGACGTAGGCGGCAAGCTTGGCGAGATGCTCCTCCTGCCCGTCATCGCAGGCGATCTGGTAGCCGCGGCCGTTGATGGTGACGGTGAGCTGGGCCATGCGCGCCGCCTCAAGCCTCGATCGCGGCCTTGAGCCGCCCGATCGCCGAGTCGAGCCGCGCCGAGAGGGCGGTACCGAGCTCGCGCAGATCCTTGCCCTCGGCGCGCGCCCTCTCGAGTGCGGCGGCGAGCTCGGCGCGCTCGGCAAGCCGCGCATGGCTTCTTTGCGCGGCGCGCTCCAAGCGGGCCACCGCAAGTTCCAACCGCCGCCGCGCCTGATCGAGCCGTGACATGGAAATTCCGTGAAATTCCGCGCTGCGAGAAGAAGTTAGCACTTCGCTCCGGGTTCGCGAGCATACGCCGCGCGCGCGTCGAGCGTCAACCGCTCGGGGCCGCCCGCGCGTGATCCGATCACGGTCTGGACATAGAAGCGGGTTGACGGCAGGTGGCCGGGACGGCATGTTCGCTTCGCACTCGGGCCGCGCAATGCCGCCCCATCGCGTAACGCCTCCGGCCGAGATGACTGGCTCCAGGACGATGGACGACACCGCCGCGCTTCATCCTTCCCATGCGCGCCACAGCGATATGGCGAACGCCATCCGCGCACTCGCCATGGATGCGGTCGAGAAGGCGAAGTCGGGCCATCCGGGAATGCCGATGGGAATGGCGGACGTGGCGACGGTGCTGTTCTCGAGCTTCCTCAAGTTCGATCCCGCCCATCCCCATTGGCCGGATCGCGACCGCTTCGTGCTCTCCGCCGGGCACGGCTCGATGCTGCTCTACGCGCTCTTGCATCTCACCGGCTACGCCGACATGACGATGGAGGAGCTCAAGAACTTCCGTCAGCTCGGCAGCCGCACGGCGGGCCATCCCGAATACGGCCTCGCCGGCGGGATCGAGACGACGACGGGCCCGCTCGGCCAGGGCTTGGCGAACGCCGTCGGCATGGCGCTCGCGGAGCGCATCCTCAATGCCCGCTTCGGCGACGAGGTCGTCGACCATTACACCTACGTGATCGCGGGCGACGGCTGCCTCATGGAGGGGATCAGCCACGAGGCGATCTCGCTTGCCGGCCATCTCCAGCTCGGCAAGCTCATCGTGCTGTGGGACGACAACCGCGTCTCGATCGACGGCCCGACCGAGCTCGCGGCCTCCGACGACCAGCTGGCGCGCTTCCGCGCCTGCTGCTGGGACGTCGATTCGGTGGATGGCCATCAGCCGGGCGAGATCTACGGCGCGCTCGCGCGGGCGCGGACGACCAAGACGCCGTCCTTCATCGCCTGCCGCACCACGATCGCGCTGGGGGCGCCGACCAAGGCCGGCACCGCCGCGGCCCATGGCGCGCCACTCGGGGCCAAGGAGATCGAGGGCGCGCGCTTGGCACTCGGCTGGCACGCGCCACCCTTCGAGATCCCGGCCGAGGTGGCCGCCGAGTGGCGCGCGGTCGGCCAACGCGGCGCCGCTCCCTACCGGCGCTGGCTCGACTCCCTCGCCAAGCTCGACGGCAAGACGCGCGCGGAATTCGAGCGCGTGACCACGGGACGCCTGCCCGAAGGGTGGCAGGAAGCGGTCCTCGCCGCCAAGCGCGAGTTCGTCCAGAAGAAGCCGAAAATCGCCACGCGGCAGGCCTCCAAGCTCGTCCTCGATCATCTTGTTCCGGCGATCCCGGAGCTCATCGGCGGCTCGGCCGATCTCAGCGGCTCCAATCTGACGCAGGCCGAGCACATGGCGGTGATCGGCCGGCGCAATTTTGCCGGCCGCTATATCCATTACGGCGTGCGCGAGCACGCCATGGCGGCGGCCATGAGCGGCTTGGCGCTCCATAAAGGCATCATCCCCTACGGCGGCAGCTTTCTCATCTTCACCGATTACTGCCGGCCGGCGATCAGGCTCGCCGCCATGATGCGTCAGCGAGTCATCTTCGTGATGACCCACGATTCGATCGGCCTCGGCGAGGATGGCCCCACCCACCAGCCGGTCGAGCAGCTCGCGAGCCTGCGTGCCATCCCCGGCCTTCGCCTTTTCCGCCCCGCGGACGGGGTCGAGACCGCCGAATGCTGGGCCTTGGCCCTTCTCGCGGAGCATGCACCCTCCGTGCTCTCGCTCACCCGCCAGGCCGTCCCCCCGGTGCGGCTCGCGGCGAGCGAGGAGAATCTCTCGGCGCGCGGCGCCTATGTGCTCGCACCCGCGGACGGCGAGCAGCGCGTGACGCTCATCGCGAGCGGCTCGGAAGTCGAAGTGGCGCTGGCCGCACGCGGCGCGCTCGCGGCGGACGGCATCGGCGCCGCCGTCGTCTCGATGCCCTGCTGGGAGCTTTTCGATGAGGCGCCCGCGGCCTACCGCGAGGAGGTGCTCGGCCGCGGCAGCTTGAGGATCGGGATCGAGGCGGGCATCGGCTGGGGCTGGGAGCGCCATCTCGGCCCGGACGGCATCTTCATCGGCATGCGCGGCTTCGGCGCCTCGGCACCCTACGGGGCCCTCTACAAGCATTTCGGCATCACCGCCGAGGCGGTCGTCGCCGCCGCCAAGGCGCGGCTATGAACTAGGGACGTCATTGCGAGCCGAAGGCGAAGCAATCCAGGTCCCTCCACGCGATTCTGGGTTGCTTCGTCCCCCGGATCCAGTCCGGGGTCGCCTCCTCGCAACGACGAACCGGGGATTCGATTCGACCCAGAGAGGGAAAGGCAATGGCTGTTCGTGTTGCGATCAACGGCTTCGGCCGCATCGGCCGTCACGTGCTGCGCGCCGCCTACGAGGCCGGGCGCAAGGACTTGAAGTTCGTGGCGATCAACGACCTGGGCTCGGTCGAGATGAACGCCCACATGCTCAAGCACGATTCGGTGCACGGACCCTTCCCGGGCAAGATCAAGGTCTCCAAGGGCGGCATCGACCTCGGCCAGGGTGCGATCAAGGTGCTGGCCGAGCGCGATCCGACCAAGCTGCCGTGGCAGGCGCTCGAGATCGACGTGGTGCTCGAGTGCACCGGCATCTTCACCAGCAAGGAGGTGGCGGAGAAGCATCTCGCGGCAGGCGCCAAGCGAGTGCTGGTCTCAGCGCCTGCGAGCGGCGCCGATCTCACCGTGGTCTACGGCGTGAACGAGGACAAGCTCGAGAGCAAGCATCGCGTCGTCTCCAACGCCTCCTGCACGACCAACTGCCTGGCCCCGGTGGCCTACGTGCTGCACAACGCCTTCGGCATCGAGCACGGCTACATGACGACGGTCCACTCCTATACGGGCGACCAGCGCCTGGTCGATACGCTGCACAAGGACGCGCGCCGCGCGCGCGCCGCGGCCCTCTCCATGATCCCCACCACCACAGGTGCCGCGCGCGCGGTCGGCCTCGTGCTGCCCGAGCTCAAGGGCAAGCTCGACGGCAGCGCCATCCGAGTGCCGACCCCCAACGTCTCGCTGATCGACTTCAAGTTCGTGCCGCGGAAGCCGGCCGCGGTCGAGGCGATCAACCAGGCGGTCGTCGAGGCGTCGAAGAGCAACCGCTTGAAGGGCATCCTCGAGACCACCCAAGAGGAGCTCGTCTCGACCGACTTCAACCACAACCCCGCGAGTGCCACCTTCGATCTCACCCAGACCCAGGTCGTCGACGGCAAGCTCGCGCGCGTGCTCGCGTGGTACGACAACGAATGGGGCTTCGCCAACCGCATGGCCGACGTGGCGGCGCTGATGGGCAAGCTGAAGTAGCCGATCGCGAGCGCCTGCCCTCCCTCATCTGCCCCTCTCCCGCTTGCGGGGTCGAGCCGCAAGGCGGATCGACGAGGGGCCCCCGCGGGCCAAAGGCCCGCTTCTTCTGCATCATGCATAAGAGGCGCGCTACGCGCGCCGGGCGCAGCAATGGGAGGGTGAGGGACAGCCCCGACATCCGGCAATCCCTCACCCTTCCCATCCCTTCGGGATGGGCCCCTTCCCTCTCCCGCGAGCGGGAGAGGGAATTCTTCAGCTCCCCCGCCGCGAGGTTGCCGTGCTAAGTCTTGCGCCATGGCACGGTCGCAGCGCTCCCGACCCGCCGCACGGGCGGTCGTGATCCACTCGCTCGCGCACGCCAAGGCAGCACTCGCCGCGGCGGCGGCACAAGGTGTGCCGGTCGAGCTGTGGAGTGCGGAAGGGGCTGCGGCCTATGCCGGTGCCGGATGGTTCAAGGCGGTCCTGGAGGCGGCGCGGCGCGAGGTGCCGGGCGCGCGCTCGACAGCGGTGCTCGATTGCGCGGACCTGCCCGGCTACGCGCTTGGCGCCTTCCGCATCGGCATCGAGGCCGTATGCTTCAGCGGTGCGGCAAAGACCGCCGCCAAGCTCGCCGACATCGCGGGCGAGCAAGGCCGCCGCTTCTTGCGCCGCCGGCCGCGCCGCGCCCTGGATCTCGGCCATGCGGCCGACCCGCTGGCCGCCTGCCAAGCGTGGCTCCGCGGCAAGCGCCGCGGGAGAACGCCGGCCGGCCGCTAAACCCTGTTCTAAAATTCGCAACATCAGGAAAACGCCCGTCATTGCGAGGCGCCCGAAGGGCGCCGAAGCAATCCAGAAAGGGTCTCGCACCAGCGCCGCTGCCCCGGCGTACGCCGGGGTTCGCTGCGCTCGCAATGACGGCCATTTCCAGGTGAGATGAACTTCCGAATAGGGACGCTAGCGTTGAAAAACATCGGGCGCTCGGCTATTGCTCGGCGGAAGAGGAGACGCCCCCCGCTCGCCGGGCATTTGCAACGAGGACTGCCGCAATGAAGACCACCTCGCGCGTCAAGCGCATTCTCGACAACTACGAGAGCGACTGTCCGGGGACCAAGGCCAATCTCGCCCGCATCCTCATGCAGGGCAAGCTCGCCGGCACGGGCCGGCTCCTCATCCTGCCGGTCGACCAGGGCTTCGAGCACGGGCCCGCGCGCAGCTTTGCCGCCAATCCGCCGGCCTACGATCCGCACTACCATTTCCAGCTGGCGCTCGATGCCGGCCTCTCGGCCTATGCCGCCCCGCTCGGCATGATCGAGGCGGGGGCGGCCACCTTTGCCGGCCAGATCCCGCTCATCCTCAAGCTCAACAGCGCCAACAGCCTGGCGCGCGCCAAGGAGGCGGCGGACCAGGCGGTGACGGCTTCCGTCGACGATGCGCTCCGCCTCGGGGCATCGGCGATCGGGCTGACCATCTATCCGGGCTCGGATGCCGCCTACGGCATGATGGAGGAGGTGCGCGCACTCGCGCTTGAGGCCAAGCGGAAGGGTCTCGCCGTCGTCATCTGGTCCTATCCGCGCGGCGGCAATCTCTCCAAGGCGGGCGAGACGGCGATCGACATCTGTGCCTACGCCGCGCACATGGCGGCCCTCTTGGGCGCCCACATCATCAAAGTCAAGCCGCCCAGCGAGCATCTCGAGCTCGAGGCCGCGAAGAAGGTGTACGAGAGCCAGAGGATCGACATCGGGAGCCTCGCCGCGCGCATCCGCCACGTGGTGCAGGCCGCCTTCAACGGGCGCCGGCTCGTCGTCTTCTCCGGCGGGGAGGCCAAGGACGAGGCGGGCCTTCTCGCCGAGGTGCGCGCCATCCGCGACGGCGGCGGCACCGGCTCGATCATCGGCCGCAACAGCTTCCAGCGCCCGCGCGAGCAGGCGCTCCAGCTCCTCGACACGATCGTCAACATCTACAAGGGCAAGGACTGAGCGAACCCCCTTCCTGCCGGCTCTATCTCGTGACGCCGCCTGCCTTCGAGCGCGGCAGCTTCGCGCGCGCGCTCGAGCAAGCGTGCTCGGGCGGCGACGTCGCCTGCCTCCAGCTCCGCCTCAAGGGTGCCCCCGATGAGGAGGTGCTCGCCGCCGCCGCGGCGCTCTCCCCCGTTTGCGCGCGCCACGACGTGGCGCTCATCATCAACGACCGCCCCGACTTAGCCCTCAAGGCGGGTGCGGACGGCGTGCACGTGGGCCAGGAGGACGCACCTTACGCGGAGGCGCGCGCGCTCCTTGGCCGCGACCGCATCGTCGGCGTCACCTGCCACGCCTCGCGCCATCTCGCGATCGAGGCGGCGGAAGCGGGGGCCGACTACGTCGCCTTCGGCGCCTTCTTCCCGAGTGCGACCAAGGAAGCCAAGAGCACGGCCGATCCCGAGCTCTTGCGCTGGTGGAGCGAGATCATGACGGTGCCCTCGGTTGCCATCGGCGGCATCACGGTCGAGAACTGCGCCGCCCTCGTCGAGGCGGGGGCGGATTTCCTCGCCGTGGTCGGGGGCGTGTGGGACTACCCGAAGGGGCCGGCCGAGGCGGTCAAGGACTTCAACGCCGCGATCGGGGAGGCACTCGCGGGGAAGCTGCGGACAATCTGACCCCTTGTCGTCACGCGGAAACCGCTTCCTCGGCGACCTCAGGCGCGCGGGCGATGACGGCAAGAAATGCCCGAGACGCGTCATCGGGCACCGAGCGGTTCTGTTCCCAATTCCGCACGGTGGCAACGCTCAATGCGAAACGAGCCGCGAATTCCTCTTGCGTCAGGTGGAGGCGCTGACGGAGCGCCGCAACATCCACGTGCGCCGGTATGGCGCGTCGATGCGCTCGCACGCCGACCGTATCGAGCTCACGCCCGAAAGTCGCGGTGGACTCCACCTGGGGTACCACGAGCGGCACCTTCTCGCCGGCAAGCAGCCGCTCTACGGTCGTCCTTGCCTTGGAGGCGCCGACACCGTTGCGGATCAGCACCTGCGCGGCTGTGACCGTCTTCGAAAACGCCTCGGGGCGAGCCTCAAGGACGTAAGCGACGCTTGAACCGGAGCCTTTCGGGGACACGTCCCGGATTCGCACCCGATGTCCGAAGCGCTCCTTCAACGACGATTTCATCGCACTCCAAGACCTCCATTACGGCATCAGCCAGTCTCCTGAGATTGACCATGCCGAAGTCGGTGGGACCAATGTCGTCCCCGTGCATGTGGAGGCCGGCGAGAACGAGCGTTCGTCCTTCAAGCGAGACCGCAGCCATCATTCTTAATCGGCCGGCCGGTGTCGTGATAGTGGCCGTCACGACCGGATCGTCGGTAAGATCGTCGTCGACGACGATCCGAACATCCGCGGCCTTCCACATCCGGCGGCAGTCTACGCAATTTGCGTAGTTTGTTCAAGGGCGGCAGTGCGGCGATGCGCGACGGTGAAAGCCTGTCGGACTCACTCGACCGGCGCCCACAGCACGTCCTCGATGGTGGCGGCCCCCGCGAGCAGCATGATGAGCCGATCGATGCCGAAGGCGACGCCGGCGCTTTCCGGCATGCCGTAGGCAAGGGCCGCGAGGAGCTCCTCGTCGAGGGGATAGCGCACGCCGTAGAGGCGCTCCTTGAGCGCCTGATCCGCTTCGAAGCGGCGGCGCTGCTCGGCGGCGTCCGTGAGCTCGCCGAAGGCATTCGCGAGCTCGAGGCCCGCGACGTAGAGCTCGAAGCGCTCGGCCACGCGCGGATCGGCCGGGCTCGGGCGCGCGAGGGCGGCGAGGGAGAGCGGGTATTCGTAGAGGATAGTGGCAGCGCCCGCCCCGAGACGGGGCTCGATGCGGGCCAGCATGATGCGGTGGAAGACGTCCTCCCAGCTGTCCCTCTCGCTCACGAAGAGGCCGACGCGGCGCGCCTCGGAGGCCAGCCGCCCGGCATCGGGCGAGCGCGGATCGGGGGCCGTGGCGAGGAGGTCGATGCCGCAGTAGCGGGCGAAAGCCTCGGCGACGGTGAGGCGCTCGGCCTCGCGCATGGGGTCGCAGCCGAGCGCGCCCCGCCCGAGCTCGACGACACCGGCGGCGGCGGCGGCGGCGCGCAAGAGCGCCTCGCAGTCAGCCATGAGCGCCTCGTAGGTTGCGCTGGCGCGATACCATTCGAGCAAGCTGAATTCCGGATGATGGGTCGGCGAGCGCTCGCCGTCCCGCCACACGCGGGCGATCTGGTAGAGCCGCTCGAGGCCTGCCACCATGAGCTTCTTCATGGCGAACTCGGGCGAGGTGTGAAGGTAGAGCCGCCGTGCGGTACCGCCCGTCGACTCCGCGAGCGCGGTTGCGAGCGCCATGATGTGCGGCTCCATGCCGGGCGAGAGCTGCAGGCACGGCGTCTCGACCTCGATGAAGCCGCGCTCGGCGAAGAAAGCGCGCACGGCCGCCAGCACGCGCGCCCGCATCTCGAGCGCGGGCCGCCGCGTCGCGAAGCTCTCGGGATGCCACCAGGATTTGCTGGACATGGTTTTTCCTTACGTTTCCTTATATAGAGTGATGCCGCCGGCAGCGGGAACTCCCATATAGCGGAAGTCGAGGAATTGCCACGGTCGCGGCGAGCTGTTAGGGTCCGCGCCGATTTCACCTCCCGCGGCCGTTTTGCATTGCGTACATAGAAGGCCATGAAGCTCCAAGCCAACCTGATCCGCCCCGGCAACATCATCGAGCACAACGGCCGGCAGTGGGCCGTGCTCAAGATCCAGATCATCACGCCCGGCAAGGGCGGCGCCTTCATCCAGGTCGAGATGCGCGACCTCAAGAGCGGCAGCAAGACCAACGAGCGCTGGCGCACCGCCGACACCGTCGAGAAGCTGCAGGTCGAGGAGAATGACTGCACCTTCCTCTACGGCGACGAGCACACGCTCACCTTCATGGATGCCGAGAGCTTCGAGCAGTTCACCTTGCCGCGCGAGGTGGTGGGCGAGCCCGCCGCCTTCCTCCAGGACGGCATGGCGGTCATCGTCGATCTGATCGAGGGCACGCCGGTCTCGGTGGCGCTTCCCGACAAGGTGACGATGAAGGTGGTCGAGGCCGATCCGGTGGTGCGCGGCCAGACCGCGGCCTCCTCTTACAAGCCGGCGGTGCTGGAGAACGGCGTGCGTACCATGGTGCCGCCCTTCGTCGAGGCCGGCTCGCGCATCGTGGTCAATACCGCGGACGCGAGCTACGTCGAGCGCGCCAAGGACTAGGCCCGCTCCGCATGGCGCTGCGCTCCGCCCTCATCAACGTCATGGAACGCGCCGCGCGCAAGGCGGCGCGCGGGCTGGTGCGCGACTTCGGCGAGGTCGAGCAGCTGCAGGTCTCGCGCAAGGGCCCCGCGGACTTCGTCTCGACGGCAGATTTGCGCGCCGAGAGGGTGCTCCGCGCCGAGCTCAAGAAGGCGCGCCCGTCCTTCGGCCTGCTCATGGAGGAATCGGGTGCCGAGGCCGGGGACGGGCAGCACCGCTTCATCGTCGACCCTCTCGACGGAACCGAGAACTTCCTCCACGGCATCCCGCATTTCGCCATCTCGTTAGCACTCGAGCGCGACGGAGAGATCGTCGCCGGCGTCATCCTCGAGCCCATCAAGGACGAGTTCTACTGGAGCGAGAAGGGCGGAGGCGCCTTCGTCAACGAGCATCGCCTGCGCGTGTCGGCGCGCAGCCGCCTGGCGGACGCGCTCATCGGCACCGGCATCCCGTTCCACGGCCACGGCGACCACGCGAGCTTTCTCAAGACCTTCGCCGCGGTAATGCCCGAGGTCGCGGGCATTCGCCGGATGGGGACCGCCTCCCTCGACCTCGCCTACGTCGCGGCGGGCAAGCTCGACGGCTTCTGGGAGTTCGGCCTCAAGCCTTGGGACATCGCCGCCGGCATCCTCCTGGTGCGCGAGGCGGGGGGCTATGTGGGCGAAATCGACGGCGGGCGCAACATGCTCGCAAGCGGCAGCGTGCTGGCCGCCAATGACAGGCTGATGAAGCCGCTCGGCGAGCTCCTGCAAAAGGCGCTAGGCGCGCCGCTTCGGCAGAGGGCGCTCTGAATTCCCTCAAGCCATGATCGGTCTCCGGCAAAGCCGTTGTCGCGCCTCTCCCGCTGGGCTATTGTCGGCGGCGGTCGGCAATCTAAATCAATAAGTTCCGGCACGGGGAGGCGGCAGCAGATGAGGCGAAAACCGGAGATGCTGCAAGCGGCGTCCCGCAACGCTCTGGTGCTAGCGCTCATGACGGGCGCGGCGTTTTCGGCGCTCATGTGCGCGAGCACCCCGCTCTACGCGCAAGAGACCGTTTTCGTCGGCAAGGGCAATCCGCGCGACGTGATGCTCGACCTCTCGGTGCTCAACAGGCTGGGCCCGCCGCCGGCTGTTGCAAAAACGCCCTTTGGGAAACCCGAGCAGGCGCGCGGCAAGGCCGAGAGCGGCACCATCGTGCTTACCCCTCCCGGCGAGGAGAGGCCCGGCAAGACGGAAGGCAAAGGCAAGGAGCGCGCCAAGGCGACGGCCAAGGCGGAGGCCCAAACCGCGCCGCGCGAGCCGGCGAAGCCCGCCGCTAAACCCGCACGCAGCGGAGCCCAAGGGCAAGCGCCCCAGGTGGCAGCGGCAGCGACGGCAACGCCGAGCACTACTCCGCCGCCTGCACCCGTGATCCCGGAACCGCCGGCACTCCCCGCCAAGAGCGCCGCCCCGGCACCCGCTCAGAGCGCCGAGACGGGCCCGCGGCCCCTTGCGGCGCCCGAGCCCCCGGCTCCGCCGGCGCCATCGCCCGGCAAAAGCGTTGCTGCAAGCCCCACCCAGCTGGCTGAGACGAGCCCCGCGCCGGCGGCAGCGCCGCAGCCTCCGGCGCCGGCGGCCGGCAAGAGCAGCCCAACCGCGCCGATCAAGCCCGCGGCATCTGCCGCCGTGTCCCCAGGCGCCACCCCCGCCCCCGCAGAGCGCGCGGAGACGAGCCCGCCACCGGCCGCGGCACCCGAGCCCCCGATTCCTCCGGAGCTGCCCGCAAGCAAGCTCGCCAGTGCGGCACCGGCACCAACCGCACCGGCGGCCAAGCCGGCGGCACCGGCAGCTCAGTCCGCCGCCACCGCACCGGCAGCCAAGCCGGCGGCATCGGCAGCTCAGCCCGCCGCCACCGCACCGGCAGCCAAGCCGGCCGCTCCGCCCGCGACCACGGCCGCGGCACCAGCTGCTCAGCCGGCCGCGGCCGCGGCACCAACTGCTCAGCCGGCGACCGCCGCGGCTGCGCCGGCGGCGAGCAAGCCTGCGCCAGCGGCGCCTCAGACTCAGCTTGCGGCCAAGCCCCCCGCCGCCGCGGCCCCCGGTGCTGCACCCGGCCATGCCGCCGTGAGCGTCAATTTCGCGGCCGGCGGCAACGACCTCACCGACCAAAACAAAGCCGAGCTCAGCAAGCTCGCCGACACGCTCAAGAAAAACACGGAACTGCGCGTGCAGCTTGTCGCCTATGCCGCCGGCAGCGAGGACCAAGCGAGCCAGGCGCGCCGCCTCTCGCTCTCGCGCGCGCTTGCCGTACGCGGTTATCTCTTCGATCAGGGGGTAGGCGCCAGCCGCATGGACGTGCGCGCGCTCGGGAACAAGCTCGAGGGCGGCGGCTCGCCCGATCGTGTCGATCTCATCACGGTCGGGAAGTAACGCGGGAGCGGCAAGGGGCGGGCGCTTGCGGCTTCTCTCATCACGCCATAGCGGCCGGGCGGGAACATGACGCGGCTCAGACGCTTCCTTGTTCGCATGATCTTGTTCCTGCTCGCGGTTGCGGCCGTCGTGGCGCTGCTCCTTCCGCAGCTCGAGCGCGTCTTCCTGCATAACGTGCCGCTCAACAGCATGATCCTGGGCGCTGCCCTCATCGGCATCGTCTTCATCTTCCGTATGGTGCTGCAGCTCAAGCCGGAGCTTGCCTGGATCGAGAGCTACAAGCGCTCGCGCCAGCCGCTCGCGCGCACGACCCCGCGCCTCTTGGCACCCATGGCGACCATGCTCGGCGAGCGCAAGGACAAGCAGCTCTCGCTGTCGACGACCTCGATGCGCACGCTGCTCGACGGCATCAGCTCGCGCCTCGACGAGGCGCGCGACATCTCGCGCTACCTCATCGGCCTCATGATCTTCCTCGGCCTGCTCGGCACGTTCTGGGGCCTGCTCGATACCGTGAGCTCGGTCGGCACCGTGATCCAAAGTCTCGAGATCGGCTCCAACGACGTGGCCTCGATCTTCAACAACCTGAAGAGCGGCCTCGAGCGGCCGCTCGCAGGCATGGGCACCTCCTTCTCGTCCTCGCTCTTCGGCCTGGCGAGCTCGCTGGTCCTGGGCTTCCTCGATCTCCAGGCAGGCCAGGCGCAGAACCTCTTCTACAACGACCTCGAGGAGTGGCTCTCGAGCCTCACGCGGCTCTCGGGCGGCGGCATCATCGCCGAGGGCGAGACCTCGGTGCCGGCCTACATCGAAGCGCTCCTCGAAAAGACGGCGGACAGCCTGGATGCGCTCCAACGCACGGTGCAGCGCGGCGAGGACAACCGCACGGCCACGAGCACCCATCTCTTCACCCTGAGCGAGCGGCTCTCGACGCTGACCGATCAAATGCGCGCGGAGCAGTCGCTCCTGGTCAAGCTGGTGGAGGGGCAGATGGAAATGCGGCCGGTGCTCGCCAAGCTCGCCGAGAGTGCCGGCGAGCGCGGCATCGATGAGGCGAGTCGCATCCATATCCGCAATATGGACCTGTATCTCGCCCGCCTCGTCGAGGAGCTCTCGGTCGGCCGCCAGACGACCGTCGACGAGCTGCGCGCCGAGATCCGGCTGCTCGCGCGCACCATCGCCAACCTGGCCGAGGAAGCCGGGCCGTAAGGAGAGTTGGGCGTGGAAGGACCTTCAGAGTGAGAGCGCACCGCCAACTCCGCACCGTCAACATATGGCCGGGCTTCGTCGATGCGCTGACCAGCCTCGTGCTCGCCTTTATCTTCGTGCTGCTCATCTTCGTCATCGCCCAGTTCACCCTCTCCGAGGTCCTGACCGGGCGCGACGAGGCCTTGAAGCGCCTCAACCGCCAGATCGCCGAGCTGGCCGACATGCTCGGCCTCGAGCGCAAGGCGAACGCCGACCTGCGCCTCTCGGTGGCCCAGCTCTCGGCCGAGCTGCAGAGTTCGGTCTTGAAGCGCGACACGCTCTCAACGCGGCTCTCCGAGCTCTCGGCCGAGCGGGAGAAGCTCAACGCGCAGCTCGCGGAGGCCAACGCGCGCGCCGAGAGCGCCGCCGAGGAGGCAGGGCGGCTCAAGGGACAGCTCGACACCTCGCAAAAGCAGCTCGAGACCACAGAGAGGACGAGCGAGGGCGACAAGACGGCACTCGAGGCCGAGAGGCAGCTCAGCGCCGAGGCGCAGCAGCAGATCGAGCTCCTGAACCGGCAGATATTGGCGCTGCGCGAGCAGCTCGCCGCGATCCAACAGGCGCTCGAGGCCTCCGAAGCCGCCAACAAGGCGAAGGACGTGCAGATCAGCGACCTCGGCAAGCGCCTCAACGTGGCGCTAGCCAGCAAGGTCGAGGAGCTTGCACGCTATCGCTCCGAATTCTTCGGCCGCCTGCGCGAGATACTCGGCGACCGCCCGGACATCCGCATCGTGG
>DATEQI010000432.1:0-3198 GCA_035272805.1 Alphaproteobacteria bacterium
TCATGCTCAACGGCGAAATCTACAATTTCCAGGCGCTGACGGGCGAGTTGGGCGCGCGCGGCCACCGCTTCCGCACCCGATGCGACACCGAAGCGATCGTGCACGCGTGGGAGGAATGGGGACCCGCCTGCCTCGACCGGCTCAACGGCATGTTCGCCTTCGCCCTTTGGGACGCCAAGGCCCAGACCCTCTTTCTCGCCCGCGACCGCCTCGGCAAGAAGCCGCTCTACTACAGCCTGCTCGACGACGGCGATCTCATCTTCGCCTCGGAGCTGAAGAGCCTGCTTTGCCATCCCGGCCTGCGCCGCGCGATCGATCCGCGCGCGATCGAGGAATATTTCGCCTACGGCTACATACCCGACCCGCGCTCGATCTATCGCGGCGTCCATAAGCTGCCGCCGGCCCATTATCTTCTCATCGAGCGCGGCCGCGGCGTGCCCGCGCCGCGTCCCTATTGGGACGTCGCCTTCACCGAGGATTATCGCGCGAGCGAGAGCGCCATTCGCGACGAGCTCATCGCCCGGCTCCGCGAGGCAGTGCGCATGCGTCTCATCGCCGATGTGCCGCTCGGGGCCTTCCTCTCGGGTGGGGTTGATTCGAGCGCCGTCGTCGCCATGATGGCAGCGCTCACGCACGAGCCGGCGAAGACCTTCTCGATCGGCTTCAGCGCCAAGGAATTCGACGAATCGGCCTATGCCGCCGCCGTCGCCGCGCGCTACCGCACCGACCATCACGCGCGCCAGGTCGATCCCGATTCCTTCGACCTCCTCGACAAGCTGAGTGCCATCTACGACGAGCCGTTCGGCGACAGCTCGGCCATCCCGACCTACCGCGTTTCCGCGGTCGCGCGGGAGAGGGTCACGGTGGCACTTTCCGGCGACGGCGGAGACGAGCTCTTCGCCGGCTACCGCCGCTACCGCTGGCACATGTTCGAGGAGCGCTTCCGCCGCCGCCTGCCCGACGCGGTGCGGACGCCGCTCTTCTCGGCCCTTGGCGCGCTCTACCCCAAGATGGACTGGGCGCCGCGTCCATTTCGGGCGAAAGCCACGCTCCAAGGCATCGCGCGCTCCGCCCTCGCCGCTTATTTCGCATCGGTGTCGGTGTGCGGCGACGCGCTGCGCCAACGCCTGTTCAGCCCCCGCCTGCGGCGCGAGCTGCAAGGCTATGGCGCGGTCAGCGTGCTCGAGCGCCATCTGGCCAAGGCCGAGTGCGCATCGCCGCTGGCGCAGATCCAATATCTCGACCTCAAGACCTATCTGCCCGGCGACATCCTGACCAAGGTCGACCGCGCCAGCATGGCGAACTCGTTGGAGGTGCGTGCGCCGCTCCTCGACCACAGCTTCGTCGAATGGACGGCGCGGCTGCCGGCCCGCGTGAAGCTGCGCAAGGGAGAGGGCAAGCGCATCTTCAAGTCGGCACTCGAGCCCTATCTTCCCGCCGATCTGCTCTATCGCCCGAAGCAGGGTTTCGCCGTGCCTCTCGCGCAATGGTTCCGGGGCCCGCTCCGCGAGCATCTGCGGACGCGGCTCATGGGACCGGCGCTGGCGGAAAGCGGCCTTTTCGATGTGGCGTTCGTCGAGCGACTCATCGACGGGCACCAATCCGGGCGCTGGGATCACAGCGCGCCGTTGTGGGTGCTGCTGCTGTTCGAGGCCTTCCTGCGCCAGGCGGGATCGACGCTGAGAGAGGGTGCCGCGCCGGCGGCACCTGCGGGGGCCGTGGCAGCGCAATGATCGCCCGCCAGGGGCTGAGCCTGCCGCTTCGCGATCCGCGCTGCCTCGGAAAATTCACCCTTGCCGAGTGGAGCCTGCTGTTGCGTCAGGCACGGCCGAGCGGGCTGCTCGCGCGGCTCGCCTGGCGCATCGAGGAGGCGGGGATGCTCGCGGCGGTGCCGGAGCCGGTGCGCCCGCATCTCGCCGCCGAGCGCATCCTCGCGGCGAAGCACGAGCGCGACGTACGCTTCGAGGTCCGATGTCTCTCGGAAGCGCTGGCGCCGCTCGGCATACCCCTCGTTCTGCTCAAGGGTGCCGCCTATGTGATGGCAGCCCTGCCGCCCGCGCGCGGCCGTCTCTTCAACGACATCGACATCCTCGTCCCCAAAGCCGAGATCGGCAGGGTCGAGGAGACGCTCGCCCGGCACGGCTGGGCCCTGCACTCGATGTCCGCCTACGACGAGCGCTATTACCGGCGCTGGATGCACGAGATACCGCCCATGATCCATCTCGAGCGCCGGACCACGGTGGACGTCCACCACACCATCCTCCCGGAGACGACGGGGCTCGCGCTCGACGCCGCCAAGCTCTTCGCCGCCGCCAGGCCCGTCGACGGCACGCGCGCGCTCCATGTCCTCGCCCCCGCCGACATGACCTTGCACAGCGCCGTGCATCTTTTCAACGAGGGGGAATTCAGGCACGGCCTGCGCGACCTCGACGACATCGATCGGCTCCTGCGCCACTTCGGCGCGGACCCGGATTTCTGGCCGCGGCTCGTCGCGCGCGCCGTGGAGCTCGACCTGCGCAGGCCGCTCTATTATGCGCTGCGCTATGGCGCGGCCCTGCTCGACACGCCGGTGCCGCCGGCACTACGCGAAGCGGCGCAACTCGCCCCGCCGGCCGCTCCGCTGCAGGCACTCATGGACCGGCTCTTCGACCACGCCTTGCGCGCAAACCACGCGAGCTGCCGTACGCTCTCGAGCCCGCTCGCGCTTTGGCTCCTCTATATGCGCGCGCATTATCTGCGGCTGCCGCCCCATCTGCTCCTGCCGCATCTTATGCGCAAAGCCTATATGCGATGGTTCGAGCGCGACTGAGGAGCGCGGTCTTTAAGCGGCACTCGGGACCTGTCGAAATCCTTTACAGTTTGCTTAGGCAGCGATAGAGTAAGGTCTTATAAAAGCGGGGCTATTCGAGCGGCTCGAATATTGCATCTAATCTTCGAGCGAGATGCGTCGCGCGGCTTGAACATGGCCGTCCCGGCGTCCTTCGCGCGAGCGATGGTGCGACGGCCCTTGCGAGCTTTCGGGAATCGCTTCGCCGATACCCCGAAATCGGAGTATTAATCGAGCTATGAGCGAAAACGAGGAGCAGGGCGAGAGCAAAGAGAAAGGCGGCCTGCCCCAGGAGCGGCCGGGCTACCGCCTTACCGCCGCGGGCGACGACCCCACGAAGGGCGACGCCACGCGCGCGGCGCGGCGCCGCT
>DATEQI010000433.1:0-10889 GCA_035272805.1 Alphaproteobacteria bacterium
ACGAATCCATATGGCGTCAAGTCCATATTTTCCTCGCTTGGCCGTGGGCTTCAGGAACGCGTCGTTTCGACCGGCGCGATTGGGCTCAGCGCCGGCCGAGAAGGCGTCTGAGAGCGCGCTTGATCCGCGACCAGAGGACCGAGAGCAGGAGCGAGCCCGCGCGCAGCTCGGCCGCCGGTGCCGCGGGTCCGGCCTCGCCGCGGGCGGCGGCGCCGATGCGGGCGTCGAGGTTCCGCGCGAACTCGGCGCTCAAGCGCTCGGCGAGATCGTTGACGATGGCGCCGCGGCTGAACTGGGCGAGCGGCCCCGCGAGCGAGAAGCCGACTTGGACGTCGACGCGCGTGCCGCCCTCGGGCGTTGCCGAGAGGGCGAACTCGATCTCGCCGCGCGCCTGCGAGCTGCTCGAGCTGTCGCGGCCGCCGCCGCGGATCACCCCTCGGTGTTGCGCATCGTCCCAGTGGACGTCTCCCTCGCCGGCGAAGGAGGCGCTGATCGGCCCGAGCTTGATCCTGAGCACGCCCTCCACACGGTTGTCGCTCAAGGGTGCCGTGAGGGCAGCACCGGGGAGGCAGGCGGCGAGCAGCTCGACATCCTTGAAGCCCAGCCAAACGCGCTCGAGCGGCTCGCTGAGGGTGAAGGATTGCGTGATGAGCGTGCCGGGCCGGCTCTCTGCGATCCCTTGGTCGATCCCTTGGCCGACCCCTTGCGGCCGCGCGGCCGGCCTCGCTTGAGGCGCGGGTGCGGTTGCGGCAGCCGCAGCCGTGACCGCGGCCGGGGCGATCGCCGATGAAGCCGTGCCCTCGCGGGCGCCGACCGGGCCCAAGCGTCTTGCGGGCGCTGCCGCGCGAGGGCGGCCGGTGCCTTTGCGCTCCGCGAGCACGCTTTTGATCGCGCGCACGATGCCGACATAGCCGGTGCAGCGGCAGAGATTGCCGGAGAGCTCGAGGCGGATGCGCCGCTCGTCCGCCTCCGGCAGGCGCAGCACGATGTCGCGCGCGGTCGCCAGCATGCCCGGCGTGCAGAAGCCGCACTGGAGCGCATGCTCGCGCGTGAATGCCCGGCGCAGCTCCGCCATGGTCTCATCCGCGTCCATGCCCTCGATGGTGGTGATCTCCGCACCATCGCACGACACCGCGTAGGTGATGCAGGAGCGCGCCGGCACCCCGTCGATCAAGAGCGTGCAGGCGCCGCACACCCCGTGCTCGCAGCCCTGATGGGTCCCGGTATGGAGGAGATGGTCGCGCAGGAAGTCGGCGAGCTGGAGCCGCGGCTCGACCTCGGCCGCGACCTTCCTGCCGTTGACGGTGAGACGGATCGCGGTCATCGCACCCCCGCCTCGGCCGCGGCGCGCTTCAAGGAGGCAAGGCGGACCTGCCGCTCGATCGCATCGGTAATACCTTTCTCCGCGAGGAGCTTCTGCGCGCGCTCGGCGCTGAGGCGCCCGGGGGCGCCGTGCCCGCCTGCGCCATCGAACAAGGCCGCCGCGTCCGCCAGCAGGATGGGCGCACCGCCCGTGGCCCCGATCACGAGGCGAAAGACGCCGTGCTCGGGGTCAGAGAGGACTGCCGTGAGCGCATGCGCGAACTCGCCTGGCTTGCGGCAGAACTTGCAATAGCCCCAGCGCGCCCGGCGCGAGAGGCGCGGGATACGCACCGCCGCGAGCAGCTCGCCGGGCTGAAGTGCGGTCTCGAAGGCGCCGACGACGAAGCGCGCGACCGGCAAGCTACGGCGGCCGGCAGCGCTGCGGATGATTGCTTCGGCACCGAGGCAGGTGAGTACGGAGACCCAGTCCGCCGCCGGGTCGGCATGGCACAGACTGCCGCCGATGGTGCCGCGATTGCGTACCGCGCGATAGGCGATGCCGCCCGCGACGGCCTGAAGCGGCCCGCCGGTCGGATCGGGCACGCGCCCGTCCTCGATATCGGCATGGCTGATGCAGGCGCCGAGCGTCACCGCCTCTGCGCTCTCCTCGACGCGCACGAGCTCGTCGATGCCGCCGAGCTCGACGACAAGGCGCGGCTGCACGAGACGCAAATTGAGCATCGGCCCGAGCGATTGCCCGCCGGCGAGCGGGCGCGCCGCGAGCTCGCGGCGCTCCAGGAGCTGCAGCGCCTCGGCAAGGCTCGCCGGACGCGCGTAGTCGAAGGGGGCCGGCTTCATGCGTCCCCGCTCCCCTCGCGTGCGCGCAGCACTTTCGCCGCAACGATCGCCTCGAGGATGCGCCGCGGCGTCATCGGCGTTTGGGTGAGCTCGGCACCGAGCGGGCGGAGCGCATCGTTGATCGCGTTCGCGATCGCCGCGGGCGGCCCGATGGCGCCGCCCTCGCCGATGCCCTTGACGCCGAACTCCGTGTAGGGCGAGGGCGTCTCCATGTGCTCGATGCGGATGTCCGGGACCTCGGTGGCGCCGGGGAGGAGGTAGTCCGCAAGGGTGGAGGCGAGCGGCTGCCCGTTCGCATCGAAGGGCATCTCCTCGTAAAGCGCGGTGCCGATGCCCTGCGCGGTGCCGCCGTAGACCTGGCCGTCGACGACCATGGGATTGACCAGCACGCCGCCGTCCTCGACGACGACATAGTCGAGGATCTCGACCTCGCCGATCTCCGGATCGACGGCGACCACGGCTGCGTGCGCGGCGTAGCTGAAGGTGCCGCTGTCGCGCACCGGCTTGTAGCCGGCCGTGGTCTCGAGCCCGCCCGGCTCGACGTCGCCCGGCAGGTCCTGCGGGCGCAGGTACCAGACCCTGGCGATGTCGGCGAGACTCACGCTGCCTCGCGCGCCGACCACCATGCCGTCCCTGACCGCGACCTTGCTTTCCTCGCTCTGCAGCAGCTTGGCGCCGATGCGCGCGGCACGCCGGGCGAGCTCCTCGCACGCGCGGCTGACGGCGCCCCCCGCCATCACCATGCAGCGCGAGCCCCAGGTGCCCGTCGAGTAGGGCGTCAAGGCGGTGTCGCCGAGCACCACCTTGACCTTCTCCGGCTCGATGCCGAGGACCTCGTAGGCCACCTGGGCGAGCGTGGTCTCGAGACTCTGGCCGTGGGAGTGGATGCCCAAGCGGAGCTCGAGCCCGCCGTCCGGCGTTATGCGCGCGGTCGCCTGCTCGTGCCCCGGCACCATGGGGATGCCCCAGCCGGCGTAGACCGAGGTACCGTGCGCCGCCTGCTCGCAGAAGATCGCCAGGCCGAGACCGATGAGCCTGCCGTCGGGCTCGCCCGAGCGCTGGCGCGCGCGCACGGAAGGGAGCCCGATCGCCGCGACCGCGCGGCGCAGGCATTCGGGGTAGTCGCCGCTGTCGAAATGCTTCTTGGTGATGTTGTCGAAGGGCATGCGCTCGGGCGGCACCAGGTTCTTGAGGCGCACGTCCGAGGGCTCGAGCCCGGCCTCGCGCGCAATCGCGTCGAGCAAGAGCTCCATCGCGAAGCACACGCCGGTCCGTGCCACGCCGCGGAAGGGCAGGATGGGGCACTTGTTGGTGGCGACCGAGTAGGTGCGGCAGCGATAGGCCGCGAAATCGTAAGGCCCCGGGAGGATGCTCGCCACCTGCGCCGCCTCGAGGCAAGCGGAGAACGGATAGGCGGAATAGGCGCCCGAATCGACCGTCGCCTCGCAGTCGATCGCGAGCAGCCGGCCCTCGCGGTCCGCGTAGCCGGTGATGACGTAGTGGTGCTCGCGGCAATTGGCGGACGCGATGAGATGCTCGCGCCGGTCCTCGATCCAGCGGACGGGGCGGCCGCATTTCATCGCGAGCCACGCGAGCGCCACCTCCTCGGGGGCGAGGATGCCCTTGTAGCCGAAGCCGCCGCCGACGTCGGGCGATATGACGCGAACCTTGCCCTGGTCGAGGCCGAGGCACTCGGCGAGGCCCGTGCGCACGATGTGCGGTATCTGGGTGGCGCTGTGGACGACGAGCTGCTCGAGCCGGCTGTCCCAATGCGCGATCACCCCCCTGCCCTCGATCGGCGCCATGCACTGGCGCGCCGTGCGGAACTCGCGCGTGAGCTTGATGGCAGCCGTCCGCGCGGCCGCTTCGATGTCGCCCTCGATTCGGGTCTCGAGAAAGATATTGTCGCCCCAGGCCTCGTGAAGGAGCGGGGCGTCGGCACGCCTGCCCTGCAGCATGTCATGGACCGCGGGCAGCTCCTCGAGCTCGAGCGTCACGGCTTGAGCGATGTCCTCGGCGGCGGCGCGGGTGTCGGCCACGCACATGGCGACGAGCTCGCCCACGTGGCGCACCTTGTCGGTGGCAAGCGCCGGCTGGACGGAGACCTTGAAGCCGGGCAAGCCGGAGACGGCGCGGATCGGCTTGACGCCCGCCATGTCCGCGGCGGTGAAGACCGCATCGCGCATCGCCTCCGGGACCTCGATCGCCCTGATGCGCGCATGGGCGAGCGGGCTGCGCACGAAGGCGACGTCGCGCATGCCCGCGAGCCGGATGTCGGCGACGTACTGCCCGCGGCCGGTCAGGAAGCGCTCGTCCTCCTTGCGCTCTAGGCGGGCACCCACCCCCTTCGTCGTCATCTGGCTCCCCTCGAATTCGGCAGCACCTGGCTGTCGGCACCTGAGATCAATCTTGCGACGGCTGCAACAGGTTGGTCTCGAGCTTGATGCAATCGCCGCGGTAGATGATGTCGGCGACGTAGATGGCGACCCCCTGACGATTGATCACCACGCAATGGGCCTCCGCCGTGGGCGAGTTGAGCGGCACCTTCAAGAGGCGCGCCGTCTCGGGGTCCGCACTCGCGATCACCAGCGTCTGATGGGCGGACGCGATCTCGACCCCCTTCATGGCGGCCAAGACGGGGAGGGCCGCGTGACGCCGGAAGTCGTCGGGCGCCTGATCGTAGATGTCCTTGGCGAGGTGGAGGCTGACGAGCGAATAGGCGCGGGGGCCGCGCAACTGAACGCTGCGCAGGAATACGTACTCCTTGGCGAGGCGCCCCTCGCCGGGCACGAGCCGCGGCTCGCGCACCGGCGTGCCGACCGGGATGAACTTCGGCACCACGCCGCTCAGCTTGTCGATCAGCGAGGACCAGCTGGTGTCGAGTGCCAACCAGCGCCGATCCTCGATGCCCTCGGCCACGAAGGTGCCCTTGCCCTGCTGGCGCCGCACCAGCCCCTCCTTCTCGAGCAGGTCGACCGCCTGGCGCACGGTGACGCGGGCGACCTCGAACTCCTCCTGCAACTCCTCGAGCGTGGAGATCTTGGCGCCGGGCGGCCAATGCCCGTCCTCGATGCGGCGGCGGAGCGTGGTCGCCACCTGGATGTAAAGCGGGATCTGACTGAGGCGGAACGTCTTTGCCAATTGGCCCATCGTCTGGTTGTCCCTTCTACCGTCCCCTACAAGGGGCAAATTGATGCAAACATCTCAACGATGCCTGCAGTGCCATCGTGGGTCCTTCGAGACGCGCCCCTCCGGGGCGCTCCTCAGGATGAGGCAAATTTGTATGTGGCATAAAGACTTAACCTCATCCTGAGGAGCGAGCGCAGCGAGCGTCTCGAAGGACGCACCGCACCCAGTCCGAGGCATTTTTGCACAGCGCAACATCGTGATTTGCCAGTGCTCTTCGGATTTGCATGCATCAACTAGCCTCAAGCGGGAGGGGGTGACGCTTGAATTTGCTCTACTCATGGCCCGAGACCACGCCGCTGATGAGGTTGAGGTCGTAGAGCCGCGCGTGATCGAGGCCGCCCGCCGCCCCTACCGGGACGAAGCTCGCGCTAAGTGCGGCGAGCTCTACCTCCTGCGCCCGGCGCAAGGCTTCGGCCTCCTCCACCTCGATCGCGGCGAAACGGACTCGATCGCCGGGCCGCCTGCGTCCCGCGACCGGCAGGTCGGCCGAGATCACCGTCGCGATCTTGGGGTAGCCGCCCGTCGTCTGGTGATCGGCCAAGAGCAGGATCGCCTGGCCCGAGCCCGGCACCTGGATGGCGCCGGTGGCAATTCCGTCCGACGCGATATTGTAGCCGTCGCGGTGCGCGAGCCGCGGGCCGTCGAGGCGGAGGCCCATGCGGTCGGCGTCCTTGGAAACGCGAAACTCGCTCTCGAGGAGAAGTGCAAGCGCGGCGTCGGTGAAATGATCGGCTTGCGGGCCGAGGATCACGCGGATCGTCTGTTCCCGCGCGGGAGGCGGCGGCTGCGGCAGGGTCAGCTCCGCGCGCTCCACGGCACTCTCCCGCGCGAGCGGCAGAAGATCGCCGCTCCGAAGCGCCCTTCCCGCGAAGCCGCCGAAGCTGCCGCGCGCGTAGGTGGAAGCGCTTCCGAGGCAGGGCGGAACCGCGAAGCCGCCCTCGACGGCGAGATAGCAGCAGGCGGTCTCGCTCGGCCCGCGCACGCGGAAGGCCTCGCCGCGCGTCAAGAGGAGGCTGCGCCAGCCGCCCACTCTGCGCCTGCCTTCGGCCAAGAGCTCGAGCTCGGCATCTCCGCCGGCAAGCGCCACGCGTAGGCTGTCCGCGGCCACCTCGAGCGTCGGGCCCTGGAAGAGAATCTCGAGCGCGGCTGCATTGTCGTCATTGCCGGCGAGGCGGTTGGCGAGGCGAAAGCTCAGGCTGTCGAGCGCACCCGACACCGGCACGCCGACGGCCTGATAGCCGTAGCGGCCGAGGTCCTGCACCGTGGTGTGGAGGCCGGGGGCGACGGTCTTGAGCGCGGCCCTCACGGCGACAGCCTCTCGTGGGGCACCTGGTAGTCGCCGCGCTCGACCGCCGCGCGCACTTTCGCGAAGCTCCGCTTGTCGATCGCCTCGAATTCGACCGCATCGCCGGGGGCGAGAAGCGCTGGTGCTGGCAACTGCGCATCGAAGAGACGCACCGGCGTCGCCCCGATGAGATGCCAGCCGCCCGGACATTCGAGCGGATAGATGATGGTCATCGTGGTGGCGATCGCGACCGAGCCGGGCGGCAAGCGCACGCGCGGATCGACCCGCCGCGGCAGCACGAGCCGCTCCGGCAGGTCGCCCATATAGGGAAGGCCGGGCAGGAAGCCGATCATGTAGACGTGGTAGCGCTGCCCGGCATGGAGGGACACCACCTTCTCGGCTGCCAGCCCGGTCTCCTTGGCGACATAGGCGAGGTCGGGGGCGAACCCGCCCTCGTAGCAGACCGGCACGCGCCAAAGCCGCGCCTCCTGCTCGAGGCGCATTTTGGCGCCCATGAGCGCCTCGATCGCGCGCTTGAGCTCGGCCGCACTGGCCTTGAGCGGATCGTAGTGAACCATGAGCGAGCGCAGCGTCGGCACGGTCTCGACGATACCCGCGAGGGCCGCTCGGCGAATTTGCGCCGCCAAGCGCAGCACCTCCTCGCTGAGCCGGCGCTCGATGCGGTCGCCGAACTCGACCACAAGCGCGCTATCGCCGCTGGAGAGAAACCTGACCGTCACGTCCGCTGCCTGGCCTCGGGTCGATGCACCTGACGCGCCCGGGAAAAGGCTCCGGGGCCGCGCATGATTCGGTTGATCGGCCCAGAAGGCCTATCTTATTATCGTCTTAATGTTGGTACCATACGGGGCCGCGAAAGGCTAGGTCCCGGCCGAACGGGTTCGCGGTCGCTCCCCTCCTCGCGAAAGGCAGCCCTCCCGGTTGCTCCTCGGGAGAAGGGAGACCATATCAAACCAGCTCCTCATCCGAGGAGCGTCGCGCGTGCGAGGAGGAGAGAAGCAATGACGAAAACAGTCAATCTCAACGCCGACATGGGCGAGAGCTTCGGCGCTTTCAAGATCGGCAACGACGATGCCCTCCTCGACATCATCGGCTCGGCCAGCATCGCCTGCGGCTTCCACGGCGGCGACCCCAACGTCATGCACAATACGGTGATGCGCGCCAAGGAGAAGGGTGTGAGCATCGGCGCCCATCCCGGCTTCAACGACCTGTGGGGTTTCGGGCGCCGGCGCATCGACATGAACGTGCGGGACACCGAGTACATGGTCGCCTATCAGATCGGCGCGCTGCAGGCGATGGCGGCCTACGCCGGCAGCAAGGTGACCCACCTCAAGGCGCACGGCTCGCTCAACAACATGGCGGCGGAAAATCTCGATTTGGCGCTCGCCATCGGCCGCGCCATGAAGGCGGTCGATCCCAGCATCATCTACGTCGCCCTTGCCGGCTCGGAGATGGAGCGGGCCGCCCAACAGCTCGGACTGCCCCTCGCACGCGAGGGCTTCTGCGACCGCCTCTATGACGACGACGGCAACCTCACCTCGCGCAAAATCCAGGGTGCCGTGCTGCACGACGCGGGCGAGATCAGCAAGCGCGTCGTCCACATGGTGCTCAACGACGAGATCGTCTCGCGCAACGGCAAGCACATTCCGCGCAAGATCGACAGCCTCTGCGTCCATGGCGACGAGCCGAGTGCGGTTGAGGCGGCGCGCGCCGTGCGCAAGGGCCTCGAGGCCGCGGGCGTGCGCGTGGTCCCGCTCACCGAGATGAAGCTTGCCTGACCGCTCGCCTCGGTGAGAATCGGTCCGCCTCAGCAAGGTCCGGAACGGGCCGTCCACGGCAAAAGAAAGGGCGCGCATGACGGGGAAGCTCCCGACTCTCGCCATCATCGGCGGCACCGGGGCGCTCGGGAGCGGGCTCGCCGCAGGCTGGGCCGCCGCCGGCTACCCTGTGATCCTCGGCTCGCGCAGCGCCCAGAAGGCGGCGGACGCGGCCAAGGCGATCTCGGCCGCCGTGGCCGTGCGCGGGATGGACAACCGCGCCGCCGCGGAAGCCGGCGAGATCGTGGTGGTCACCGTGCCCTATGCCAACCACGACGCCATTCTCGCCGAGATCCGCGAGGCAGCGGCGGGCAAGATCGTGGTCGACACCACCGTCCCCCTCGTTCCCCCCAAGGTCGCGACCGTGCAGCTTCCTGCGGCAGGATCGGCGGCCCTTGCCGCGCAACGCTTCCTCGGCGAGGGTGTGCGCGTCGTCTCGGCCTTCCAGAACGTGGCGGCCCACAAGCTGCAAGCCAACGAGGCGATCGACTGCGACGTGCTGATCACGGGAGACGACCGTGCCGCGCGCGAGACCGTCGTGGCCCTTGCCGCCGCGCTGGGCTTGCGCGGCATCGAGGCCGGCCCGCTCGCCAATTCCGTCGCGGCCGAGGCGCTGACCTCGGTCCTCATCGGCATCAACCGGCGCTACAAGGTGGACGGCGCCGGCATCCGCATCACCGGTGCCTTCGCCACGGCGGCGAGCCACGGCTAGAGCATGATCCGATCAAGTTCAAAACACCCTGGTCGTCACCCCCGCGCAAGCGGGGGTCCAGAAGCAGCCTGGATTCCCGCTTTCGCGGGAATGACGATGCGAACGGTCGATTCAACGTGATCGGACTTGATCCTAGTCGAAGAATGGCAGCATCGGCGCTGACACTCGTTGCCCTTCGAGGCATCCCGCTCGTCCGCCCCGGCGACGATCTCGGCGCCATCCTCATCGACGCCCTCTCGAGCGTGCGCCCGCGCCTCCGCGACCAGGACGTGCTGGTCGTTGCCCAGAAGATCGTCTCCAAGGCCGAAGGGCGCTACCTCCGCCTTGCCGAGGTGACGCCGGGCGCGCGCGCGCGGGAGCTCGCGGCGGCGGTTCACAAGGATGCGCGCTTCGTCGAAGTCGTCCTCTCCGAATCCCTGGATGTGGTGCGCCACAAGCGGGATGTTCTCATCACGGCGCACCGGCTCGGCTTCGTGATGGCGAATGCCGGCGTCGACCAGTCGAACATCGAGCACGGCGAGGGCGGCGAGCGGGTCTTGCTGCTGCCCAAGGATCCCGACGCCACCTCAGCCGCGCTCAAGGTGCGGCTCGACGCCCATTTCGGCGTCAGCCTCGGCGTCATCGTGAACGACAGCTTCGGGCGCGCCTGGCGCAACGGGGTCGCCGGCGTCGCCCTCGGGGCTGCCGGGCTGCCCGCACTCCTCGACCTGGTGGGCGAGCCCGACCTCTTCGGACGCGAGCTCAAGGTGACGCAAATCGCCTTTGCCGACGAGATCGCGGCGGCGGCCTCGCTCCTCATGGGGCAAGCGGCGGAAGCCCAGCCCGCGGTCCTCGTGCGCGGCCTCGCTTGGGGTGAGCGTCCGCCGCTCCCGGCCAAGGCGCTGATCCGGCCCAAGGAATTGGATTTGTTCCGATGATCGATCGATGCCATCTTGCGAAGTCACGGGCATTTCACCCCCTCCCCATCGGCCGCTCCTCAACGGGCGGCCGATCCCCCCTCGAGGGGGAGGGGGTTCTATCTGAGCTTGCTATTGAGTCCCCTCCCCCCTTGAGGGGGAGGGATAGGGTGGGGGGTATTCATGCGCGCGCAATGCCGGTTACAGGTGCGGACAAGACTAAAGTGAGCGGGCCGATACCATCGCATGAGGAGCACGCGGGCAAGGTGCTGGCCCTTTGCGGCGGCGTCGGCGGGGCGAAGCTGGTGCTCGGGCTCTACCGCGTGCTGGCACCCGACCGGCTTGTCGTGGCGGTGAATACGGGCGACGATTTCAGCCATCTCGGCCTCCACGTCTCGCCCGACCTCGATACCGTGATGTACACGCTCGCAGGCCTCGCCAATCCCGAGACCGGATGGGGCCGGCGCGAAGAAAGCTGGAGCTTCATGCAGGCACTCGAGGCGCTTGGCGGCGAGAGCTGGTTTCTCCTCGGCGACGGCGATCTCGCCACCCATGTCGAGCGCACGCGGCGCCTTGCGGCCGGCGAGAGCCTCACCGGGGTGAGCGAGGGTTTCGCGCGACGGCTCGGCATCCGCGCGCGGCTCTTGCCGATGAGCGACGATGCGGTACGCACGCTCATCCACACGGCCGAGGGCACGCTGCCCTTCCAGCATTATTTCGTGCGCCTGCGCTCAGCACCCGTCGCCCGCGGCTTCACTTACGAGGGCGCCGAGCGGGCGCGGCCCAATCCCGCATTGATGGCAACACTCGCC
>DATEQI010000434.1:0-5559 GCA_035272805.1 Alphaproteobacteria bacterium
CATCTCCGGCGGCCGCGGCATGCAGTCCGGCGAAAATTTCGCGATGCTCGAGCGCATCGCGGACAAGTTGGGGGCGGCGGTCGGCGCCAGCCGTGCTGCGGTCGACGCAGGCTTCGTTCCCAACGATTACCAGGTGGGCCAGACCGGCAAGATCGTGGCACCCGACCTCTACATCGCGGTCGGCATCTCGGGGGCCATCCAGCACCTGGCGGGGATGAAGGATTCGAAAGTGATCGTGGCGATCAACAAGGACGAGGAAGCCCCGATCTTCCAAGTGGCGGACTACGGGCTGGTCGCGGATCTGTTCAAGGCGCTGCCCGAGCTCGAGGCCGAGCTCGCCAAGCAAGGCTGAGGACATGGCCCTAGTTGGAGGGAATCGTTGATACGCAGCACGCCCCGCTCCCCCTCGAAGGGGGCTCGAGCCGTGAAACGGATCGAGCGGGTGGGGGTGACTCCGTGCTTCATTGTTTGACAGCCCTAGGCAGGCGTGGAGACAGGCTTTGGCGATAGAGAAAATCGGCATCATCGGCGCCGGACAGATGGGCAACGGCATCGCCCATGTCGCGGCACTCGCGGGCTACGAGGTGCGCCTCTGCGATATCAGCAAGGAAGCGCTCGACAAGGCAACGCAAGTCATCGAGCGCAACATGAACCGCCAAGTCGCGCGCGGGACCATCGACGAGGCGCGGAAGCGCGCGGCGGTCGCCCGCATCAAGACCGGCACCGGCTTCGAGCAGTTCAGCGACTGCGATCTCGTCATCGAATCGGCATCCGAGAACCTCAACGTCAAGAGCGAGATCCTCAAGTCGCTATGCCCGGTCCTGCGCAAGGACGCGCTCATCGCGACCAACACCTCCTCGATCTCGATCACGCGGCTCGCCTCCCTCACCGACCGGCCGCCCAAGTTCATGGGCATGCATTTCATGAACCCGGTGCCGGTGATGGAGCTCGTCGAGCTCATCCGCGGCCTGGCGACGGCGGAGGACACCTTCAAGACGATCCGCGAGCTCTGCATCAAGCTCGGCAAGACGCCGGCCAATGCCGAGGACTTCCCGGCCTTCATCGTCAACCGCATTCTCCTGCCGATGATCAACGAGGCGGTCTACGCGCTCTATGAGGGCGTGGGCTCGGTCGAGGCGATCGACGTCGGCATGCGGCTCGGCGCGCACCATCCGATGGGGCCGCTCGAGCTGGCCGACTTCATCGGGCTGGATACCTGCCTTGCCGTCATGCACGTGCTCTACGAGGGGCTCTCGGACAGCAAGTACCGGCCCTGCCCGCTTCTCGTGAAGTACGTCGAGGCGGGCTGGCTCGGGCGCAAGACCGGCCGCGGCTTCTACGACTACGGCGGCGAGAAGCCGGTGCCGACAAGATGAGCCCGAGCGAAGCCTCGCAGCCGGGAGCGGAGCCGATTTGGTCCGGCGCGGTTGCGACCCCATATGCAAGCATGACATTCTTGAGATGACAGGCCGCCGGGCGGGGCGCGGATTTTGGGCGCCCCCCGGGGAAACCGATAGGGAAAGCCATGGCAGAAACCGCGCTGCGGGCCGAGTTGCCCGAGCGGCAAGATCGCGAAACTTTCGAATCCGTCGTGGTGCGCATCGCCGGCGATTCGGGCGACGGCATCCAGTTGACCGGCAGCCAGTTCACCCAGACGACCGCCTTTGCCGGCAACGACCTCGCGACCTTCCCTGATTTCCCGGCCGAGATCCGCGCCCCCCTCGGGACGACCTTCGGCGTGTCCTCGTTCCAGATCAACTTCGGCGCGCGCGAGATCCGCACCTCGGGCGATGCGCCCGACGTGCTCGTGGCCTTGAACCCGGCGGCACTCCAAGTCCATTTCAGGGACCTCAAGCGCGGCGGCATCCTCATCATCAACGCGGGCGCCTTCAGCGAGCGCAATTACAGCAAGGCCGGCTACAAGGCGGATCCGCGCAAGGACGGCTCGCTCGGCGCCTATCGGGTGATCGAGATCGACGTCTCGCGCTCGACGCTCGAGGCGGTCAAGGGCCTCGAGATCTCCCAGAAGGACGCGCTGCGCTGCAAGAACATGTGGGCGCTCGGCCTGCTCTTCTGGATGTACGGCCGCAAGCGCCAGTCCACGGTCGAGTATCTCAAGCGCCGCTTCCACAAGCACCCCGTGCTCGCGGAGGCCAATATCGCGGCGCTGAATGCCGGGCATGCCTTCGGCGAGACGGCGGAGATGCCGGCCGCACTCCCCGCCTTCAGCGTGCCGCCCGCGCACCTCGAGCCCGGCCTCTACCGCACCGTCACGGGCACCGAGGCCATGGCCTGGGGCCTCATCGCCGGTTGCCGGCTCGCCTCGCTCCCGCTCGTCTTCTGCTCCTATCCGATCACGCCGGCGTCGGCCGTGCTGCACGCGCTCGCCGAGCTCAAGCACTTCGGCGTGTTGACCTTCCAGGCCGAGGACGAGATCGCCGCGATCGGGGCTGCGATCGGCGCCTCTTACGCCGGCTCGATGGGCGTCACCTCGAGCTCGGGCCCGGGGGTGGCGCTCAAGAGCGAGGCCCTCGGGCTCGCCATCGGCGCCGAGCTTCCCCTCGTCCTGATCAATTCCCAACGCGCCGGGCCGTCGACCGGCATGCCGACCAAGACCGAGCAGTCGGACCTCTACCAGTCCGTTTACGGCCGCAATGCGGATGCGCCCCTTGCCGTGCTGGCCGCCCGCTCCTCCTCCGACTGCTTCGAGGTGGCGATCGAGGCGGTGCGCATCGCGACCAAATACATGACGCCGGTGATCCTCTTGACCGACGGCTATCTCGCGAACGCGGCCGAGCCCTGGAAGATACCGGATTTCTCGGCCTATCAGCCCTTCCCCGTCGCCTTCCGCAGCGAGCCCGAAGGCTTCCACCCCTTCCTGCGCGATCCGGCGAGCTTGGCGCGTCCCTGGGTCAAGCCGGGCACGCCGCAGATGGAGCACCGGATCGGCGGCATCGAGCGCGATTACGACAGCGGCAACATCTCCTACGATTCGGACAACCATCAGCGCATGACGCTCGCGCGCGCGGCCAAGATCGACGGCATCGCCAAGGACATCCCCTTGCAGCAAAGCGAGGACGGCGCCAGCGCCGGCCGCCTCGCCGTGCTCGGCTGGGGCTCGACCTACGGCCCGATCGGGCGCGCCATCGACAATTTGCGCGCCGAGGGCCTGGCCGTCTCCCACATCCATCTGCGCCACATCTGGCCGCTGCCGGCCAATCTCGGCGAGCTGCTCGCGGGCTTCGAGCACGTGCTGATCCCCGAGATGAACAACGGGCAGCTCCTCACCGTGATCCGCAGCCGCTATCTCGTCCCCGCCGAGGGGCTCAACAAGGTGACCGGCCGGCCCTTCAAGATCGCCGAGATCGAGGCCGCGGTCCGCGCTCGCCTGGAGGCCTGACATGAACGTCGCAACCCCGCTCGCGAAGCTCGCTGCCAAGGACTACGCCTCCGACCAGGAGATCCGCTGGTGTCCCGGCTGCGGCGACTACGCCATCATCAAGGCGGTGACCAAGACGCTCGCCGACATCGGCGCCAGGCCCGAGAACACGGTGTTCGTCTCCGGGATCGGCTGCGCCGCGCGTTTCCCCTATTACATCGCGAGCTACGGCTTCCACACCATCCACGGCCGCGCGCCCGCGATCGCGACCGGGGTAAAGCTCGCCAATCCCGGGCTCGACGTGTGGGTGATCGGCGGCGACGGCGACATGCTCTCGATCGGCGGCAACCACACGCTCCATGCGCTTCGCCGCAACGTCGATCTGCAGATCCTGCTTTTCAACAACGCGATCTACGGGCTGACCAAGGGACAGTACTCGCCGACCTCGCGTCGGGGCACGCGCTCGCCCTCCACCCCCATGGGCTCGCTCGACAATCCGGTGTCGCCGACCCAGTTCGCGCTCGGCGCCGGGGCCCGCTTCGTGGCGCGCTCGGTCGACACCCTCCAGGCCCATCTGCCGGTCGTCTTGAAGCGCGCCTACGAGCACAAGGGGGCGAGCTTCGTCGAGATCTTCCAGAACTGCATCGTCTACAACGACGACGTCTTCGCCGACTTCACCGCCAAGGAGATCGCCGCCGACAACCAGCTCCACCTCGAGCACGGCAAGGCGATGGTCTTCGGCAAGGCGCGCGACAAGGGCATCCGCATCAAGCCGGGCACGCTCGACCTCGAGGTGGTGAGCTTGGCTGAGGGCGGTGCCAGCGAAAGCGACCTCCTCGTCCACGACGAGACGAACCGCATGATCGCCTTCATGTTGGCCCAGATGGAGCCGCCCGCCTTCCCGGTCGCCTTGGGCGTGCTCTACTGCAACCCCGCACCCGCCTACGAGGCCCTCGTCACCAACCAGATCGAGGAGGCGAAGCGCCGCCAGCCCGAGGCCGACTTGAACGCGCTCCTGCGCCGCGGCACCACCTGGCGCGTGGGGGCCTGAAGGGCAGAAGCCCGCGGCTGCGACCTTTCGCTTGCGCCGACAAAGGGCGCCGTCCCGGAAGGACGGCGCCCTTTGTCGCGGCCGGCACGTCCTTGACCAACTTGACCAATTTCCGCCCGAAATGCTAGGCTCTCGCCTTCTGCCGAGGCACCTGCCATGACCAAGACGGTCAACCTCTACGAGGCCAAGACGAAGCTCTCCGAGCTCGTCGAGCGCGCCGCCAAGGGCGAGGAGATCGTCATCGCCAAGGCGGGAAAGCCGCGCGCGAAGCTGGTCCCCGTGCCGGTGCAAAAGGGGATCCGCCCGGCCGGCCTGTGGAAGGGCAAAATCGCAATCCCGGAGAATTTCGACGACCCACTGCCCGAGGAAGTCCTCAAAGCCTTTGAGGGGGATGAGGGCTGAGGCTCCCCATGACAAAAACCGTCAACCTTTACGAGGCCAAGACGAAGCTCTCCGAGCTCGTCGAGCGGGCCGCTGCCGGCGAGGAGATCGTCATTGCCAAAGCCGGAAAGCCGCGCGCGAAACTCGTGCCGATTCCGGTGCAGAAGGCGCCGCGCGTGGGCGGCTTCTGGAAGGGACAGTTATGGGTTTCCGAGCACTTCGACGATCCCCTGCCGGAGGAGGTCCTCAAGTCCTTCGAGGGGGACGAGAGCTGAAGCTCCTCCTCGACGCCCACGTCTTCGTCTGGTGGATCGAAAACCCACGTGAAATCAGCAAACCGGCGCGCCAGACAATCGCAGCTCTGGAAAATCCGGCCTATTTGAGTGCGGCCTCTGTCTGGGAAATCTCGATCAAGGCTGCGCTTGGGCGTTTGCCGCCCGTTCTTGACATCGTATCCGCGATGAGGGCGCATAAATTTCTTCCCCTCGACATCACCCTGGCCCACGCGGCCGCCGCGGGCACGCTCCCGCTCCATCATCGCGATCCCTTCGACCGCATGCTGGTGGCGCAAGCTCGGCTCGAGGGGATGGTCATCGTCAGCCGCGACCGGCGCCTCGCACCCTACGACGTCCCGGTGTTGTGGACGTAGGCGCAGAAGGCGACGTCAGCGGGCGGCGAGCCAGCCGACCCCGGCGAGGATCGCAGGCGGGACCAGGATGGCGGCGGCTGGCGCCAGGCCGCTCCGCAC
>DATEQI010000435.1:0-2030 GCA_035272805.1 Alphaproteobacteria bacterium
GACACCCGTCGGGATTACGGGGAGGCGAGGTTTCAGGCGTTCGGCTTCGTCGATGGGATTTTGCTCATGGTGGCCTTTACCTGGCGCGGGAAGAGCCGCCGGATTATCAGTGCAAGGGGGGCATCGAAGGATGAAAGAGAAGCGTATGACGCAAGTATCGGCCAAGCAGGCGCGCGGGATGAAGGATAGGACCGACCTAGCGCGGGTTCGGAGCCAAAGAGACGCGGAAATCGTCAAGGCGGCGCGGTCAGACCCCGATGCCGCCGTGCTGCCGCGCGCGTTTTGGGATAAAGCTCTCGTGATGTCGCCGCGGGGCAAGCGGCAGGTGACGCTGCGGCTTGATGTGGACGTGCTCGATTTTTTCAAGAAAGCCGGGCGCGGCTATCAGACGAAGATCAATCGCGTATTGAGAGCCTTTGTTGAGGCTCACAATCAACCACGATGATCGGCTCGCCGGCCCTCGACAGACGACAGATAGAGGACGAGCCTTACGTCGTCCGTCGTCCGTGGTCTGTATTCAGTCATCTTCCGACCGCGTAGCCCTGCATGTTGCGCGGGTTGGCACCTGCCTTGAGGAACGCTCCGTCCTTGCTGCAGGCGCAGATGCGGCCGAGCGACCAGGGGGGCGCAAGCGCGACCTTGTGGCCGCGCGCGCGCAAGCCCTCGACCGTGGCCGCGGGGAAGCTCGCCTCGAGCGCCACCTCGCCCGGCTTGGACTCGCGCGGATAGAAGGAGTCCGGCCAGTGGAAGGACTGGAACGTCGGCTGGTCGATCGCCTCCTGGAGATTGAGGCCGTGGTGCACGTGGCGCAGGAAGAAGTGGAGCGCCCACTGGTCTTGGCCGTCCCCGCCCGGGGAGCCGAACGCCATATAGGGCTCGCCCTCGCGCAGCACGAGGCCCGGGCTCAAGGTCGTGCGCGGCCGCTTCCCCGGCTCGAGGCTCGCGGGAAAGCCTTCCTCGAGCCAGAACATCTGCGCGCGCGAGCCGAGGCAGAAGCCGAGCTCCGGGATCACCGGCGAGCTCTGCAGCCAGCCTCCGCTCGGCATGGCCGCGACCATGTTGCCCCAGCGGTCGATCACGTCGACGTGCACGGTGTCGTTGGCGACCACGCCGCGTCGGGCGAGGTTCGGCTCGCCCGTCCCCGCCGCGGCGAGCCGGCCCGGCTCGCCGGTGCCCGCCGAGGCGGCCGTGCTCGCGGCGATAGGGATGCCGCGGACGGCACTCGGCAGACGCGGCGCGCGCGCGCCGGCCGCACCGGGGCGCAGCTCGAGGGAGGCTTCTCTGCTCACCAGGCGGCGGCGCTCGGCGTTGTAGCCCTCGCTGAGCAGTATCGCCATCGGCACCTCGCCGAAGTCGGGGTCGCCGTACCAGGCCTCGCGATCGGCAAAGGCGAGCTTGGCGCACTCGATGACGGTGTGCAGGAACTCCGGACTCAGCGGCCCCATTGCCGCGAGATCGAAGCCGGCGAGGAGTGCGAGCTGCTGGAGGAACACCGGGCCTTGGCCCCAGGGCCCGGTCTTGGCCACGCGATAGCCGTGATAGTCGTAGCCGAGCGGCTCCTCGTAGCTCGCCTTGAAGCGCGCCAAGTCGTGCGCCGCAAGCACGCCCTTGTGGCAACGCCCGGAGCTGTCGAGGACCTCGTTCGCGCGGCAGAAGCGCTCGATCGCCTCGGCGACGAAGCCGCGATAGTAGGCCGCGCGCGCGGCCTCGATCTGCTTGACGCGATCGCCGCCCGCAGCCTCCGCCTCCGCGAGGATGCGCTCGTAGGTGTCGGCAAGGCCCGGGTTCTTGAAGAGGCTGCCGGCCGGTGGTGCCTTGCCGCGCTCGAGATAGACCGCAGCCGAGCTCGGCCAGGCGCCCGTGAAAAGCTCGGCGACCCGCGCGATGGTGTCGCTCAGCACCTGCGACACCGGATAGCCGTGGCGCGCATAATGGATGGCCGGCTCGAGCACGTCGCGCAGGTGCAGCGTGCCGTGGTCGCGCAAGAGCAGCATCCAGCCGTCGAAGACGCCCGGCACCACGGCGGCGAG
>DATEQI010000436.1:0-3572 GCA_035272805.1 Alphaproteobacteria bacterium
CCAGCTGACCAGCCCATATACCGCACCCAGGATGAGCGCTCCGCGGAAGAGGGCGCGCCGGCTGAGATCGAGATGGGGAAGGGCGGTCGCGATGCTCGCCACGAGGAGCGGCCAGGCATCGAAATAGTACCTCGGCCCGAAGCGGTTTCCTCCATCGAAGGGATAGAAGACGAAGACGAGGACAAAGAGGGGAAAGACGGCGTCATAAAAGGCGAAGCTGCGGCTGCGGAGCTTGATCCACAGCGCTGCGAGCCAGAGCGGCAGCACCGCGGGCGAGGTCCAAAGGCTGAGCTCGATCAAGCGGTCGCGGGTGAGGCGGAGCCCGCTCTCGATGGAAGGCCAATCGAAATAAAGGCGGTCCACGACGTGCCCCGCGAGCCAGTAGGCGGGCTTGAGCGGGTCGCCCGTGATCGCCGCATGGTAAGCGAGGAGGATGGCGAGGAAGGGCGCACCGCCTGCGAGGAGAGCGAGAAGAAGCGCTGGCTTTCTCCTCCCCCGCCGCCACCGCAAGGCGGCGACGATGGGCGCAAGCGCGAGGGGGGCTGCGATGTAGCGCGTCATGCACACGAGCCCCACCAGGCTTCCCGTGGCGGCAGCCCAGGCAAGCGATCGCGTCTCCAGCATGCGAAGGGCCGAGAGTGCGGCAAGGACGATCAGCGCCGCCGCCAGCATGTGCGAGTGGAACGACGCCGCGGTGAAAATGGTGAAGGGCGCCAAGGCGAAGAAAGCGAGTGCCGCGAATACCGCGGCTTCGCCGGCCTCCCGCCGCACCAGCCAGGCGAGGGCGACGAGGGTGCCGCCCTCAACCAAGGCGTTCACGGCCCACAGCGGAACGCGGATCAGCTCGGCGAGCGACAACAAGATCGGCCAGCCCGGTGGATATTGTCCGGCCCAGTATTCCCCGCGCACCCAGGTGAAATCGCTGGCGAGCGCCTGTCCGAGCGGAGGGGCTTGGTTCCAAAGCCGGCCGCTCGCGTAGGTGAGCGCCTGAAAGACGAAGGCATACTCGTCCGCGGAATTGGCGAAGGCGCTGAGCGCCCACTTGGCCGTGACGAGGGCGAGGGCCACGGCCGCCACGAGGAGGAGCGGCATGCTCGATCGCGTGCTCGGCTGCACGCCTCGTCCGGCGGCGGCGAAGGCCGCCGCCATCAGCGCGAGAGTCGCGGCGATGAAGGCAAGTGCGGGCAAGCGCCCGTCGTACAAGCCGGCGTAGAAGACATAGAAGGAGCGAAAAGGCAGGGCGAGTGCTGCCAACAACGCCGCCAGCCCCAGCGCGAAGACCGCGCCGACGGCAATTTGGCGCACAGCGAGCGCTTTCTCCGGCATCGGCGATGGCCTCCCGGCGCGGTGCCAACCGTCTGCGCCTACTTTACCTCGGACAAGGTGCTATGGAAGAGCGACTTCCTTGCGCTCGCGAGGTTTCGCCGCTCGACTTTATATTGCCTTGGCCGGCCAATCTGCCGATACTCGCTCAGGATAAAGCGCATCGCGTGGCGCACGCGCGAGAACAGAAAAGCCTTAGGGAGACCTCCATGCTCACAAGATTACGAGCCCTCGCCGGCTTTGCCGCGGCGGCGATCGCAGCCCTTGCGGCGGGCGCCGCCTGGGCGGACGAGATCACGATCGGCGCCGATCTGCCCTTGAGCGGGCCCAACGGCCAATACGGCGATACCTTCTCGCAGGGCGCCAACCTGGCGATTGCGGACGTCAACGCCGAGCACATGCTGTCCAAGACGCTCGTCATGGACTACGAGGACAGCCAGGCGCTGCCGCAGCCGGGTGTGGTGGCCGCGAACAAGCTCGTGAACGTGGTGCGCGTGCCCTTCATGCTCTCGGCCTTTACCAGCGTCTCCAAGGCGATCGCACCCGTCGCCGAGCGCTCGAAGACGGTGGCGGTCAACGGCGGCGGCGTGGGCCCGGACCTGGCCGAGCTCGGCGACTATTTCTGGAACGTCATCCCGCTTGCCAACTACGAGGTGCGCGCGATGGTGCCCTACCTCGTCAATGAGCGGAAGCTGAAGCGCTTCGTCCTTGTCTACGTCGACGATCCGCTCGGCGACGCGATTCTCAAGGAGCTCCATGCGGAGCTGCCCAAGGTGGGCGGCGAGCTCGTAGGCGAGCTCAAGATCCCGCGCGATGCGGAGCAGTTCGCCGGCATCGCCGCGCGGGCGCGCGAGGCGAATCCCGAGGTGATCTACATAGCCTCCTTCGGCGCGCAGCAGTCGCAGATCATCAAGCAGTTCCGTGACAACGGCGTCCCGCAGCTGATCGTCAGCTACTCCGGATTCGCCATTCCCGCGATCGACCAGGAGCCGGAGGCCAAGGGCGCGCTCTACACCTCGCAGAGGATGGATTGGGAGTCGGACGACCCGGTGACCAAGCACTTCGTCACGGAATTCAAGGCGAAGTACGGCAAGGCGCCGAACTATTACGGCGCCAACTACTACAACGCCGTGATGCTCTTCGCCATACTCGCGCAAGGGCTCGAGAAGAAAGGCGAGGCGATCACCGGCGAAAACCTGCTCAAGGAGCGTAAGGCCGTCGGAACCTTCAACCTCGTCGGCGGCAAGATGGAGTTCCAGGCGAACGGATCCGTGATCATGCCGATGCAGATCAACGAGGTCGACGGCAAGGGCGGTCATATCGTGAAGTGAGTGGAGAGGCTTGCCGTCGAGGCAGGGTGCCGGCGCCGATGCTCTTTCTGCAACTCCTCGTCAACGGCATCCAGGTGGGGGCGCTTTATGCCCTCACCGCGGTCGGCTTCTCCCTGATCTTCGGCTCGACGCGCATCTTTCACGTGGCACACGGCGCTACCTTCACGCTCGCGGGCTACGTGTTCTACGAGCTCTACAGCGTGGCCGGCGCGCCGTGGATCGCAGCCCTTGCCGCCGCCATGGCGGGAGCCGCCATTTTCGGCGTGCTCGTCGACCGCCTCGTCTATGCGCCGATCCAGCGCCACGAGGGCTCCTTCTTCACGGTCTTCGTCGCCTCCTTCGGCATCAGCATCGTGGTGCAAAACCTCGTGGGCACCGCGTTCGGACGCGGCTTCGTCTCGATCGCCTCCCCGCTCAGCCGCAGCGTCGAGCTTGCCCCCGGGCTTTTTGCGCCGCCGACCGCGGCCATCTCGGTGCTGGTTGCCGTCGTCTGCTTCGTCGGCCTGCACCTCTTCCTCACGCGCACGCATGTCGGCATGGCGTTGCGGGCACTTTCCGAGAATCCCGATCTCGTTCGCGTATTCGGCCTCGACCCTAGGCGGCTCTCGTCCTACGCCTTTGCGCTCGGCTCCCTTCTCGTCGTCCCGGGCGCCTTGCTCACGGGTGCCACCGCCGGGCTCAGCCCCGCCCTCGGCAACCACGTGATGCTCATCAGCCTGGCCGCCACCATCGTCGGCGGGGTCGGCAGCCTGCGCGGTGCCGCGTGCGGCGGCCTCCTCCTCGGCCTCGCCCAGAATCTGGCGCTCTGGCACCTCGATCCCCAATGGAGCGAGGCGGTCACCTTCGTCGTGCTCTTCCTCTTCATCATCTTCCGCCCGGCCGGCTTCTTCGGACGGGTGGCGACCCAGTAGCGGCCGA
>DATEQI010000437.1:0-2026 GCA_035272805.1 Alphaproteobacteria bacterium
TACCACACCATGGGCGTGCGCTCGCTGCTCGCCATGTCGCTCGTCGGCGGCACCTTCGTCTGCCTTCGGCGCTTCGAGGTGAAGGCCGCACTTGCGCTCATCGCGCGGGAGCGCATCACCAACCTCTATCTGGTGCCGACCCTCTACCACGACCTCATCCATCATGCGGACTTCGCCGCCGCGGAGATCGGCTCGGTGCGCAAGCTCGGCTTCGCCGGCGCGCCGATGACGGCGGCGCTGCTGCAGAAGCTCGATGCCGCCTTCAAGCCCGATCTCTTCGTCAACCACTACGGCAGCTCCGAGGTCTATACCTGCACGATCGACCAGGACGCGGTGGCGAAGCCGGGCTCGGCCGGCCGCGCCGGCTTGAACCAGATGATCCGCGTGGTGAAACTAAGTGCCGCAGCGCCCGATGATTTTGCCGCCGCGGGCGAGGAGGGCGAGATCGTGGCACTTTTGGCCGGCGACGAGGCCTTCGAGGGCTATTGGCGCCGCCCCGACGCCGATGCCAAGGCGCTGCGCGGCGGCTGGTACTTCACCGGCGATACCGGTTATTTCGATGCCGCGGGCGACCTCTTCGTCACCGGCCGCGTCGACGACATGATCATCACCGGCGGCGAGAACGTCTCGCCCGTCGAGATCGAGAGCTGTCTCTCCTTGCATCCGGCGGTTTCCGAAGTGGCTGTCGTCGGGCTCAGCGACGCGCGCCTGGGTCAGGTGGTCGCCGCCTTCGTCAAGCGCGCGGCCCCGCTCGAGGCCGCCGAGCTCGACGAATTCTGCCGCAAATCGGGGCTCGCCAATTTCAAGCGGCCGCGCCGCATCCTGTTCGTGCGCGAGATTCCGAAATCGCCGGTCGGCAAGCTCTTGCGGCGCAAGCTGGTGGAGGGCGAGTATCAGCTCGCCGATGCCGCACAGCACCCAGCAGAGGAAGCGAAAAGATGAGCGACAAGGACAAGCGTAGCGACGATCTCGACGGCTTCCGCGTGGAGGTCGACCCCGAGCGGCAGCGGGCCGACGTCATCCTCGATCGGCCGCCGCTCAACGTGATCGCCATGCCGCAGCGCGACCAGATCCGGAGCACCTTCGAAGCACTCGACGAGGATGCGCGCGTGCGCGTGATCGTGCTGCGCGCGGCGGGCGAGCATTTCTCCTCGGGCGGCTATATCAAGGGCTTCGTCGAGGCGACGCCCGAGCACGTCTCCAAGCTCGCCTGGAACATCGCCGCACCCGCGCGCTGCAGCAAGCCCGTGATCGCCGCCAATCGCGGCTTCTGCTTCGGCGTCGGCTTCGAGCTCTCGCTCGCCTGCGATTTCCGCCTCGTCTCCGAGACCTGCGAATATGCGCTGCCGGAGCAGAAGCTCGGCCAGATCCCCGGCTCGGGCGGCGCGGCACGGCTGCAGAAGATCGTCGGCATCACCCGCACCAAGGACATCGTCATGCGCTCGAGGCGCATTCCGGCGAAGCTCGCCTACGAGTGGGGGATCGCCACCGAGGTGATGGCCGACGACAAGCTGGAGGCGGCGACCGAGGCACTCGTCAAGGAGCTCGTCGGCTTCTCGCCGCTCGCCCAGCGCACCGCGAAGAAGCTGCTCAACGACACCGAGGATGCCTCGCTCGCGATCGCGATCGAGCTCGAAGGCCATTGCTACAGCCGCCTGCGCTCCTCGGAGGATTTCCGCGAGGGCGTCGCCGCCTTCCACGAGAAGCGCGCGCCCAAATTCCGCGGCTTGTGACAGGAGGGAGGAGAGGGTGTGCAGACATCTCGAGGAGGTTGCAGTACTGTCGTGGGTCCTTCGAGACGCGCCCCTTCGGGGCGCTCCTCAGGATGAGGCAGATTTGTGTGTGGCAGAAAGACTTGACCTCATCCTGAGGAGCGAGCGCAGCGAGCGTCTCGAAGGACCCACTGCGCCCGGTCCGAGGCGCGCCGCCTATGCCGCCTGGAGGAGCGGGCTCTGCTCGCGCTCGAGCACGCGCTTGACCGCCGGACGCTTCAGCATGCGGCCCTTCCAGGCGGTATAGTTGGCGA
>DATEQI010000438.1:0-3054 GCA_035272805.1 Alphaproteobacteria bacterium
CGTGCTCGCGCAGAACCAGTGCCTTCATCGCCCTTCCCCAATCTCCTTCATGAAGCTGCCGCGGCGCGCACGCTCAAGGCGCGGCGGTCGATCTTGTTGGTGCCGGAGAGCGGGAGCGCGTCGAGGAACCAGACCCGCCGCGGATGCTGAAAGGCCGGCGCGTGTGCCAAGGCGAACTCCTTGACTTGGCGCTCGTCGAGCGCCGCACCCGGCCTGAGGACGACGAAGGCGACCGGCTTCTGCCATTTGAGCTCGTCGGGGATCGGCACCACGCAGGCCTGATGGATCGCCGGGTGCCGCTCCAGCATCTTCTCGACCTCGCCCGGATAGATGTTCTCGCCGCCGCACACGAACATGTCGTCGACCCTACCCACGAAGAAGAAGAAGCCGTCCTCGTCGCGGCGGAACACGTCGCCGGTCATATAGTAGCCGTCTTCGGTCATCGCCTTCTTCGTCGCCTCGGGCAGCTTGTGATACTCGTTCATCAGTGCGGGGCACCGCATCTCGAGCACACCTTCGTCCGCCGTGCCGCCACCTGAGAGGCGCATCTCGACCTCGGGATGCGCGCAGCCGACGGAGAGGAGCGGGGTGGGCAACCCGCGCGGATGGGGGGCGAATACGATGGGCCCGGCCTCCGTGGTGCCGTAGCCGTTGCCGATCGCAGCGCGGGGGAAGACCGCACGGAGCCCCTGGGCGAGAGCCGGGGAGACGGGGGCCGAGCCCATGCGCAGTGCCGTGACCGAGGAGAGGTCGGTCGCGCGCAAAAGCTTTTCCTCGCGCAGCATCATCGCCATCATCGTCGGCACCGAGGTGAGGAGCGTCGCGCGGTAGTGCTGGATGGCGTCGATATAGCCCGCCGCCGTGAAGCCCGGCAGGAGGATCACGGTATCGTGCATGGCAAGCGAGGCCTGGCACATGGCGAGCGCGTTCATATGGTAAAGCGGGGCCGCGACGAGGACGCGCTGATCCGGCACTACCTTGGCGCGGAGCCGCACGTCGACGACCCAAAGATGGCTCTCGTGCGACAGCACCACACCCTTGGGCCGGCCGGTCGAGCCCGAAGTATAAAGGAACATCGCGGGCTGACGCGATGCGGGGTGCTGCGTCGCTCCCGGGCCGGCCGCGAGCAGACGATCGAAACCCGCCTCGCCGAAGACGAGCCGCGGAATGTCGGGGGGGCAAAGCGGCAGATGCGCTGGATCGGCAATCACGAGCCGCGCATCGGCGTCGCGCAGAATGAAATCGACGGTCTCGCGCGGGAACCTGGTATTGACCGGGACCGAGACGAGGCCGGCCCTGAGCGTGCCGAGGAAGGTGGTGAGGAACTCCGCCCGGTTGGCCGAGAGGATGGCGACGCGCGCGCAACTCCCGAGCCCGCGCGCAACGAGGCCGCCCGCGATCCGGTCGCTCAGCTCGTCGATCGCGCGGAAGGAGTAGCTGCGCGGACCCGTCTCGCCGCCGAGATCGATGAGGGCAGCTGCGTCACGATCGCCGCGGCGATCGACGGCGTCGCCTTGATTGTAGATCGCAGCCCGGCCCGCTGCCCGCGCCAAGGCGGCGAACGGTATCGCGGGTGCTGGCTTGGTACCGTCCACCCCCACCCCTTGCCTATTCGGCGAACTCGAGTGCGACGTTCATCGCGGCATTGGCCGGCACCAGGATGCGCCGCGGCTCGATGCGCGCGGACTCGACCCCGCCCGCGCGCAGTGCGGCGGCCGCTTGCGCGAGCGAGGCCGTGCGGAAGCCGAGCAACGCCATGTAGTCCGCGCGCCCGGCCGCATCGGGCATCGCAGCACCGAGCCGGTGCCTGAGCGCGGCCTCCTCCACGAGCTCGACCTCGGCACCGCCTGCGCTGAAGTTGCGGCTGCCGCCGGCCCCCGCGCGCACTACCTCGCCGCCGAACATGGCCGCGAAGAGCTGCTGCGAGGCCGCGGGGTCGCGCACGGCAATCGCGACGCGGATGATGTGGGTGGCACCATTCGGATGCTTGCGCCACTCCGGGCGCCAGACGAGCTCCGGCGTCACGTGGTGGCAGAAATAGACGCGGCCCAAGGTGACCGAGCCGGGCTTGAAGCGCACCACGCGGAACTTCGCATCAACCGTCCCTTGCGCCAGCCGCACGGGACGGGAGAAGGAGACCGGCTCCAGGGCCGGAAGCCCTGCGGCCTTGAGCTCGGCCGAAAGCTTGTCGGGATCGTCGGCCCAGAAGACGAGCCCATTGAGGCCGACGGGATAGCTTGCGATCTCCGGCCGCGCCGCAGCCGCCTTTTCGTCGAGCCCGAGCAGCTCGAGATAGTCCGTCGCGAAGACGGCAAGATGATTGAACGAGCCGAGCGAGTGCCGGCTGCGCTCGGTCAGGTGAAAGCCGAGCGCGCTGTAGGCCGCGAGCGCCTCCTCCATGCGCCCACGCACGTCGACGACGACATGGTCGAGTCTCGGAACCTCATTCGCCATCTCGGAGGACCCCAGCGGATTTCGTCGCGCGCGCGCCGCATCATCGCATCGCGCCCGGGCGACGACAAGGAGAGCGGCGGAGCGCTGCCTGGTGTCCTGGTTATGAAATTCGCGATATCAGCAAAACACGCGTCATTGCGAGGCGGCCGAAGGGCGCCGAAGCAATCCAGAGAGGTCTCTCACCCAGCGCCCTGGATTGCTTCGCTGCGCTCGCAATGACGGGTTTTCCGGGCGGGGCGAACTTCCAAATCGGGAGACTAGCGACGGTTGGTGCCGGACGGCTCGAGCAGGCGCTCGAGAAAGACGAGGTCGAGCCAGCGCTCGAACTTCCATCCGACCTCGCGGAGGCGCCCCATCTCGCTGAAGCCGAAGGCGAGATGCAGGTGGAGCGAGACCGCGTTGTCGCCCGCGATCCCCGCCACCATCGCGTGCTTCCCCGCCTCGCTCGCGTGAGCGACGAGACGCTGAAGCAGCGCCTTGCCGATGCCGCGGCCGCGATGGTGCTGATCGACGTAGAGCGAGTGCTCGACCGTATAGAGGTAGCCCTCCCACGGCCGGAAGTCGCCATAGGAGGCAAAGCCGAGCACACAGGCCCCCTCG
>DATEQI010000439.1:0-11265 GCA_035272805.1 Alphaproteobacteria bacterium
CCTATCCCCTGGCCGACTTCTCCCTCCGACCTGATCAGCTATATCGCATCACTCATCCCTGGAAACTTCGGCTCCTAGTGCAACCCGTGAAGTGTCACATTGAATCCGCCGCCTTTGCCCAAATACTTTTCTACCAGGTAGGTGATAGGCTCGTCGGCGCTGCCCCAATATTCCGGCAGGACAACATGCAAAACCGCAGCACATGAGACGGCACCCGTCGTCTCGTTCTTATCCGTCATGCGAATGTTATCGATGTTGTAAGTCGCGGCCTGGCCCATCTGAAGCTGTTTTTGAGCCAGCGTCTCCAATGCCGGGCGGGTGCACTCCTCCGTATATGTCTTGCCGCATTCCTTTTCGATGTCTTCCTTCTGTTTTGCGGACCAAGCGTCTCCGGCCACGGTAAGCAAGTGCTCGGGCGGGTGCTGCTTTACGATCCCTATGACCGTTCTTTTTATATCGTCACTTTTGCAGTCCGGGCCTGCTTCGAAGCCGCAAAGCATCAAGAGGCCGACCGCGCAGAAAAACAATTTTTGGCAAATGGACAGCGTCGTTTTCATGATGGGCGTTGGGATACTTGCGCCAATGTCTCTAAAAGCGGAAAAGGACGGATCTGTCGGTGACTGTCCGACACGGAAGATAATAGCGGGCCCGGGTAACTTTTCAAACAGCCTCTTGCCGTGCAAAGCCCCTTTATAGAGAAGAGCAAGCTCCGATTGCATAGGCGCGGTGCGTGCTTCGAGACGCGGTGCTTCGCACCGCTCCTCAGCATGAGGTAGGTTCGTGATTGCACGAAGAACCTCCTCAGCCTGAGGAGCGCCCGAAGGGCGCGTCTCGAAGGCCGCACCGATTTCATCCAGCCGGAGCTTGCTCTAACACCCGCGCGCGGCGGAGCACGCGTCCGGCACCGGCCTATTTCGCGACGAGTGCCAGCCGCAGCGCGTCGCCGTCCGCTCCATGCTCGTTCGTCATCTCGAGCTTGCTGCGGCGGAGCTCCTGCATATGGGATGCGCGGGCACCGCTGTAGGTCTGATAGCCGGGACTGGGCTCGGAGGGAAGCTCCGGCTTGCGATAGCCGGGACCGACGATGACCGTCTCCGACGAGGAGAGGCGATATTCCACTTCCGCGGCAAGCGTCGCGAGAGCCTCCGCATCGCCCGCCGGCGGCGCATCGTTGAGGAAGCTCTTGGCAATGTCGCGCGCGAAGGGCGCGTCGCCGGGGTTGTCGATGAAGGAGCGCAGCAGCCATAGCTCCATCCGCCCGACGGTGCCGGCGCTGTCGACGGTGATTTCGAGCGTGGTCAGTCGCTGGAAGCGCGAGCCGTCCGGCTTGTAGCTTATTACCCGGCCGCCGCCGGCAGCGGCCACGCTGCCGGTCTCGACAAGATGGAACCAATTGAAGAAGCCGCTCTGCAAGACCTCGGCGAGCGGTCGGCCCAGAAACCCCTCATCCGGACCGCTTGCCCGTGCGCTCGTCGCGATGGCAATGCCCACGAGCATGGCTGCGGCGAGCATGAGCTTTCTCCCCACGAGGCACCTCGCCGGCCGTTCGTCCGACATCAAGGCTCTGAGCGCTGCCGTGGCGTCGCCATCACGACGGCGACTTCGGCAGCAAGACGGGGTCGATGCGGTCCGTCGGTCCCTCGCTCGGCTTGTTGATCTGCAGCCGGACGTCGATGCGCTCGGCGGAGACCCCTTGGCCGACGAGATAGCTGCGCACGACAAGGGCGCGCGTAAAGGAGCGCGCACGGGCGTCGCTCTCCAGCGGCTCGCTGGCCGGATAGGCGACGAGCTGGACGCGCATCTCGCGGTTCTGCTTGAGCATCCCGGCGAGCTTGGCGAGGTCGGCCATATCCTGGTTCGAGAGATCGGAGCTCTTGGGTTCGAAATTGATGCTGGCCGGCTTCTCGTTGGCGCTTGCGCTTGACGCTGCCGCCTCGGGCGGCTTGCTCGCGACTTGGGGTGCGGCTTCGGGCTTGGCCGGCGTCACGGGCTCGACCGGCGCCGCGGCAGGCGCCGGCGCGGGGGCAGGTGCCGCGGCCGCTGCTGCTTCGGTCGCGGGCGCGGGAGCTGCCGCGGCCGCGGGCGCCGGGGTCACGGAGGGCTCAGGCTTTTCCGCTGCGGGCGGTGCTGCGGCCGCCGCTGCGGGTGGCGCCGGCGTCGCGGATGCCTCGGGCGTTGCCGTTGCAGGCGGGGTCGGCGCGGCTGCGGCGGGCGGGGTGGGGCTCGCGGGTGGCGCGGGCTTCTCCGTCGCGGCGGCTGGCGTGGAGGGTGTGGCCGACGCGGGCGCTTGCGTCGGGGGCGTGCTCGCCACAGTGGGTGCGGGTGCTGGGGCCGGCGCGGCGGCGGCCGCCTCTCGCGCCGCGGTCACGAAGGCCGATTCCCCCTTCGTCGCGACTGGCGCCGGCGGGGTCTGAGACGGGGGCGGCGTCGTCTTTGCCTGCGCCGCCGGCATCGGCGCCGAAGCTGCCGCGGGCGGCGCTGCGGCCGGCTTCTCCGCGGGCGGCAGCGGCGCCGGCTCCGGAGGCGGCGGTGCGGGCTGCGGCGGGGCGGCGGCGATGCTCTTGCTCGGCGCCGCCGGCTGAGCCGGCTGCGTGACCGGCGCCGCGGGCTTCGGCGGGGCCGCCGCGATGCTCTTGCTCGGCGCCGCCGGCGGTGCCGGACTGTAGCTCGCGAGCTTGCGCATGAACTGAAGCAAGCCGTCCGAGACGCGGCCGTCGACCGGAAGGCCCATGTCCTGCTGGAACATCCGGATGGCGCGCAGCGTCTTCGCTCCCATGCGCCCGTCGGTCGCGTCGGGCTCGTAACCGAACGAGATGAGCAGGCGCTGTATCTCTGCAAGCTCGGGCGAAGCCTCGGCTGCCGTCCTTGCCGGCGGCTTGGCGACGGGGGTCGCCGCCGACGCCTTGCTCGGCGTTGCTTCCGCCCGAGGCTTGGGCGATGGGACGGGTGCGGCGGCCGTCGCGGGCGGCACGATGGCAGGCCGAGGCTGCAGCACGCTCGCCCCGGTCGCCTCCATGCCGGCCTCCAATTTCGCGAGCGGCGGGGAGGCCGAGGGCGGCGGGCTCTCGGCCGGCGCCTTCGCGGGTGGAGATGCCGTTGCAGGCGGCGGCGACGGCTGCGCGGACGGTACCATTGCGGCGGGTGCCGCTGGCGGCGCGCCGCCGGTCATGTTTACGGGAGCGGCACCGTACCGGCTGACGAGATATACGCCCGCTATGATAGCGACGGCGACCACCGCGACAGCCACGCCGAGCCCACGCACTAACGCCGATGTCCTCACCTGTTTCGCCATTCTCCGGATGGATGCCCGACCCGACGACGCCTCTTTCTACAATAGCCTCGGCGACGGCTCATGAGAAGTGCTGCACTGCAGCTTCCTAGCGCTCGGAATCATGGGTGCGTGACACACCCCCCCACCCTAACCCTCTCCCTCAAGGGGGGAGGGAATATGGCGCGACTTCAATAGCTCCCCCTCCCCCTCGAAGGGGGATCGGCCGCCCGTTGAGGAGCGGCCGATGGGGTGGGGGTGACGCGCGGATTCGCGAGAGTTCGCGCTAGCCTCGCGCTAAGCGGCTCAGATCACCTTTTCCCTCCGCAAGGCCTCGATCTCCTCGGGCGCGAGGCCGAGGAGCTTGCCGTAGACCTCGCGGTTGTCGGCGCCGAGCAGCGGGGCGGCCTCGATCGGCACGTCGGACTCGGACATGTGCACGGGCCAGCCCGGCATCTTGAAGTCGCCGCGCACGGGATGCTTGACGGTCACGAAGGCGCCGCGGCGGTTCAAGTGCGGGTCCTCTGAGAGCTCCATCGTGTCGAAGACGGCTCCCGCCGGCACGCCCGCCTCGCCGAGCATCCGCATGACGGTGCGCTTGTCGAAGTTGCGGGTCCAGGCGCCGACAAGGGCATCGATCTCGTCGCGATGCTTGTAGCGGGCCTGGGCCGTGGCGAAGCGCGCATCGCCGATGAGGTCCTCGCGGCCGATGATCTTGAGCAGACGGTCCCAATGCTGGCCCGCCGCGCGCGAGGTGTAGATATAGCAATAGTCGTTGGGGCCGCCGCCTTTGCAGGGGTAGCTCTCGCTCGGCGAGTTGGTGCCGAGGATGCTCTGATTGCCCACGCGCGGTGCGGCCTTGCCCCACAGCGCCTGGCTCGCGTAGGAGATGCGGGCGTAATTGATCACCGCCTCCTGCATGGCGAGCTCGATGCGCTGCCCGCGGCCGGTCGAGCGGCGCTGGTAGAGGGCGGCGAGGATGCCGATGGCGCAGTGCAGGCCCGTGCCGGTGTCGCCGATCGTGAGCCCCGGCTTCAAGGGCCGCCCGTCGGGCTCGCCGGTGATCGACATCGCACCCCCCGTCGCCTGGGCGATCATGTCGAAGGCGAGGAACTTGCCATAGGGGCCGTCGGGCGCGAAGCCCTTGATCTGGGCATAGATGATGCGCGGATTGATGGCGCGCACGCTCTCGTAATCGAAGCCCAGGCGCTCGATGACGCCGGGGGCGAAGTTCTCGATGAAGACGTCGGACTTGGCGATGAGGCCGAAAAGCAGCGCCTTGCCCTTCTCGCACTTGAGGTCGGCGGTGACGCTCCGCTTGTTGGCATTGAGCAGCATGAAGTAATAGGAGTCCGCCCCCGGCCGGTCGGAGGAGGCGCTGCGTCCCTGCTCGCCCTTGGTCGGCTCCTCGAGCTTGATGACCTCGGCCCCGAGCCAGGCGAGCGTCTGGGTGCAGGAGGTCCCGGCCTCGAACTGGGTCAGGTCCACCACGCGCACGCCCGCAAGCGCGCCGCGGCGCGCTGTCTCCGCTACCTCTTGCGAGCTGCCGCTTTCGTGGGACTTCGCGATCGTGTCGTCGGGCATGGCCGTCTCCGGATTGCCGGCCTCTCGTCCGAGGCGGGCTTGTGGCAAGCTCCGAGTGTGTGCAACTCTATACCCGCTGGGCGAGGCCAACAAGGCACGGCAGCGAGGAGGCGGCTCAAATGGCGGAACTCACGGGTTCGGAAATCCTGGCGAAATCGCTCAAGAACGAGGGCACGGAGATCCTGTTCTTCCTCATGGGCGGGCCGATGCTGCTCGCCGAGGCCTCCTGCATCAAGGAGGGCATCCGACCGCTCGACGTGCGCCACGAGCAGGCGGCGGCCTTCATGGGGCAGGCCTATAGCCGCCTTCTGCAGCGGCCGAGCGTGTGCATGGCCGCGAGCGGCCCGGGCGTCATCAACCTCACGACCGGAATCGCCAACGCGCTCATCGACTGCGCGCCGGTGGTGGCGATCGGCGGCTCCAGCCCCATCGGCCACAATGGCCGCCAGGTGTTCCAGGAGATCGACCAGCTCGCCATCATGAAGCCCTGCACGAAGTGGGCGGACCGCATCTACAACTTGAAGCGCATTCCCGAGCAGGTGAACAACGCCTTCCAGCACGCGATGAGCGGCAAGCCCGGGCCGGTCTATCTCGATTTTCCCGGCGACATCCTCTACGCCAAGATCCCCGAGGAGCAGGTCGACTGGAGCCTCTCCGGACGGCCGCTCTTGCATGCGCGGCCGATGGGCGATCCCAAGGAGGTGGCGCGGCTGGCCGAGGCGCTCGCCAAGGCGAAGCAGCCCATCATCGTCTCCGGCAGCGGCGTCATCTGGTCGCGGGCGTGGGACGATCTCAAGGCGCTGGTCGAGAAGGCCGGTATTCCGTTCTATACGACGCCGCAGGGCCGCGGCGTGCTGCCCGACGATCATCCCTATTCCTACCTCACCATGCGCTCCGCGGCCTTCCGCGACGCCGACCTCATCGTCGTCGTCGGCACCCGCATGAACTACATCATCACCCATGCGGCGGCACCGCGCTTCAATGCCGCGGCCACGATCGCGCGCATCGATATCGACGCCGCCGAGATCGCGTCCGCGCCGCGCAAGGTCGACATCCCCATCGTGGGCGACTGCAAGATGGTGCTGCAGCAGCTCGCAGCCGCCCTCGACGGCGGCGCCACGCCCGCGCGCTTCGAGCCCTGGCGCCGCAAGCTCAAGGAGGGCGAGGCGGCGAAGCGCGCCGCCCTCGGCAACAAGCCGCCGGAGGGCGACCCCATCCACCCCTTGCGGCTCTGCGAGGAGATCACGCACGTCATGCGGCGCGACGCCATTCTCGTCGTCGACGGGCAGGAGATCCTCAACTACGGCCGCCAATCCATGCCGACCTACGTGCCCGGTCATCGCCTCAACTCCGGCCCCTTCGGCACGATGGGCGTGGGCTTGCCCTTCGGCCTCGGTGCCAAGATCGCGAAGCCCGACAAGCAGGTCATCGTCGTCCACGGCGACGGCTCCTTCGGCTTGAATGCCATGGAGCTCGACACCGCCGTGCGGCACAACATCCCGGTGCTCGTGGTGATCAGCTTGAACGGCGGCTGGACGGCCGATCCCAAAGGCGAGAAGCCCGGCCGCAACCTCGGCTATACGCGCTTCGACAAGATGGCCGAGGCGCTTGGCTGCTACGGCGAGTATGTCGAGCGGCCGGAGGAGATCAGGCCGGCGCTCGAGCGCGCGCAGAAGGAGGTCGACCGGGGCAGGGTGGCGCTGGTCAACGTGGTGACCGACTACCGCGCCCGCGCGAGCACGCTCGCCTTCTCGGTTTACCAGACCTGAGCGTGCGCGCGAAGACAAGAAAACCCTCTCCCGCTTGCGGGAGAGGGGCTTAGCGCGATCGGCGGCTGAGCTCGACATGCGTCGCTGGCTGAAGTCCCGGGCGCTGGCGTTCGGCCCCCTCGGCCGGCTGTATCGCGAGCGCGACGAGCTCCTGGTGCGCGTGGAGCGCCGCCACGCCGAATGCCGCTCGCTCGAGCGCAGCCTCGGTATCGCCGCCGTCGCGGAGAGTCCCGCCGCCGCCCGGCGCGCACTGACGCCGCTCGGCCGGCTCTATCGCCAGCACGGCGTGCTCCAGCACCGCCTGCGGGAGCTCGAGGCGGCGCATGCCGCCTTGACGCAAAAGCTCGGCGAGCGTGCGGGTGCGGCCGATGAGAAACGCGCGGCTATCGCGGGTCGGCCGTGGTGGCATTCGATCGACCTGGGCGACGGCGTGGTGACGCCGGGACGCGTCTATAATTCCTACCTCACGCGGCTCGCCGAGCTTTTGCTGCCCGAGCGGCTCGAGGGCCAAAGCGTCCTCGATATCGGCGCCTGGGACGGCTTCATGAGCTTCGAGGCGGAGCGGCGAGGGGCCTCGCGCGTCGTCGCCTACGACCTGATGCCCGCCGACCATTTCGGCTTCGCGCTGGCGAAGCGGTTGCTCGGCAGCCGGGTCGAGTATGTCCAGGGCGACGTCTACGACATGAGGCATTCGCTCGTCGGCGGCGGCTTCGACCTCGTGATCTTTTGCGGCGTCTATTACCACCTGCGCCATCCGCTTTTGGCGCTCGAGCGCATCCACGAGGTGTGCGAGGGCACCCTGCTCCTGGAGACGCAAGTGCTGGACGCCCGCGTGGTGCTCGCCAATGGCGAGGGCGTGCCGCTCGCAAGGCTCGACCCGCGCCTCGCCGAGATCCCTCTCTATCAGTTCCATCGCTTCGACGAGCTCCTCCGCGGCGACTTCAGCAATTGGTTCGTGCCGAACGAGAAGGCGGTCGAGGCGGCCCTCTATTCCTCCGGATTCGAGCCGCAACGACTCGCCAGCTGGGACGAGCGCGTGGCGTTTCGCGCCAAGCGTCTGCCCGGCACGCCCGAGTATCTGCGCCAACATTAGCCACCGACTCGGGATTTCCGACGCGCAGGCAGCGGCGCGATGCACGGCGGAGTGGCGAGACGTGCGGGCTCGTGATATGCTCACGCCGTTCTAACCATAACAATTTCAAAACATTTGCGTGTTTCGATGCGGGTCGGAGGGCTTGGGCACATGAAACGTCACCTGCCGATGCCTCGTCGCGCGACATCTCTTCTCTGGTGCGTGCTGGGTTTCCCGCTCTTCGTGGCGCAGCCGGCCGCTTCCGCCGAGCTTCAGCAGAGCCTCGGGCTCGGACCCGAAATCTACTACTACCATTATACCGAGCCGAGCTTTGCCCATCTCCAGGGTGCCTTCTACGGCGTCGCCGGCTTCTACAAGGTCACCCAGGACGCCTTTTCGCTCAAGCTGGAGGTACATGGCGCCGGCGGCTCGCTCGATTACAGCTCGCCCATCTCGGGAACCGACAACGGCATCACCAATTACACGGTCGAGCCGCGCCTGCTCGTGCAAGCGACGTTCAAGGCCGGTTCGCAGGTGCAGGTGACGCCTTACCTCGGCTTCGGATTCCGCTATCTTTTCGACGGGCAAAGCGGAACCGTGGCCAGCACGGGTGCCGCCGGATACGACCGCAGCTCGAACTACTATTACATGCCCTTCGGCGTCGAGGTGCCGATCGCGGTGGCAGACGGCTGGAAGATTACGCCGACCGCCGAGTACGATCTCTTCCTTTACGGCCATCAGCACTCCTATCTCACGGACGTCCCCGGCTTCCAGAACGACCTCGACAATACGCAGCATAGGGGCACCGGCTTCCGCGCCTCGCTGATGGCGGAGGGCAAGACCCCGATCGGCGAGTTTCAGTTCGGCCCCTTCGTGCGCTACTGGCGCATCGGAGCCTCGAACCTGCAGCCGGTCATCTTCGATGGGATGCAGGTCGGAGTCGGCCAGGAGCCGGCCAACCACACGATCGAGCTCGGAGCGGCGGCGTTCTACGTCTTCTAGTGTCCTGTACTGTCCTGGTTCTGAAATTCACGACATCAGGAAAATACTCGTCATTGCGAGGCGCCCGAAGGGCGCTGAAGCAATCCAGAAAGGGGGGCCCAGGCGCGCTGGATTGCTTCGCTGCGCTCGCAATGACGGTTATCTTCGGAGTATCGCCGATTCCGGCAGCAAGGCGAGCGTGGACTTCCCAAGGACAAAACGATCGTGACGTCGCGGGTCAAGTGCAGCCCTCGTCGCACCCTTGGAACGAAGGCGCACGGCGGCAACGCGCGCGGCTACACGGATTATCCGATGCTCACGGCGCAGGACGGCGATGCCGAGCCATCGTGAACGCCGCCAGCTTCCCTATAGCGCGCGCCGGCTCTTCGATCTTGTCGCCGATGTGGAGAAATACCCGGAATTCATCGAATGGTTCGTCGCGGTTCGCATCCGCCGTCGGGAAGGCAATGTCTTGGACGTGGATCAGGTCGTGCGTTTCAAAGGATTGCGCGCCCGCTTTGCGACGCGAGCGGTGCTCGATGATCCGCGACGGATCGAGATCGCCTCCCAAGAGCCGCCGTTCAAGCGCTTCGATCAGCTTTGGACATTCTCGCCGGCGCCAAAAGGCGGCACGATCGTCGAGTACACGAGCACGCTCGAGCTGCGCTCGTCCTTGCTGCAACACGCGATGCAAGCGCTCTTCGATGAGCGTCAAGTCGCCGAGGAGACCGTCGATGCCATTGCGCGCCGCGCGCAACAAATCTATGGGACGGCACCGCACGATCCGCTAGCTTGAAGAACGGAACCCAAGTTTCGCCGGAATTGCGTGGGGTTTGGCGGTCAATTCGCCGGCGCACCATTTCCCGCGAGGACGGCGCCGCCGAGGGCGAGGAAGAGCCGGGCCGTGTCGTCGTAGCGCTGGGCATCGGCGCGCGCATAACCGAGCCGGGCTTGCGCGTAAAGGCGCTCCGCATCGAGCACTAGCAGGATCCCGGTGCTCCCGGCGCTGTAGCTCACGCGCGTCAAACGGAGCGACGCCCCCGCGGATTCGACGGCATGTTTCTGGGCGGCCAGTTGCTCGGCGTCATGGGCGAGCGCGCGCAGCACGTCGGCGACCTGGCCGAAGGCCTGAAGCACGGTCTCCTCGTATTGCGCAAGCGAGCTCTTGTAGGCCTCGACCGCCGCGCGGCGCTCAGCCTCGAGCTCTCCGCCATGGAAAATCGGCGCGGTCAGGCCGCCAATCACGCTCCATGCCGTGGCCGCGGCGGTGAAGAGGTGTCCCGCGTCGAGCGCCTGCTGGCTCAAGCCACCCGTGAGCGTGATCTGCGGGTAGAGGTTCGCCGTGGCCACGCCGACTGCCGCACTCGCCGCGTGAAGCTGCGCCTCGGCCGCCATGATGTCCGGGCGCTCATGGATAAGCTCCGAGGGGAGGCTCAAGGGGAGCTCGCCGGGGAGGGTGAGCTGGGCGAGCTCGAACTCGGGCGGCGACCAGTCTGCCGGCGCCTTGCCGGCGAGGATCGCGAGCGCGTGGCGCGCCACGCTCTCTTGCTGGCGCAGCGGGGGAAGCAGCGTCCGGTCATTGGCGAGCTGGCTCTCGGCGCTCAATACGTCGACATCGGACACCGCCCCGGCCGCGCGCGCGGCCCGCACGAGCTCAAGGTTTTGCTCGTCGCCCTCGAGAATGTCCTGGACCGCCTTGATCTGGGCGCGAATGGAGGCGATCGCGATGGCCTGGCCCACCACGTTGCCGGTCAGCACCAGCACGGCAGCTTCGAGCTGATAGGCCTGATAGGCGGCGAGCGCCTCCGCGCCCTCGATCCGTCGTTTGGTGCCGCCGAAGACGTCGAGCGCGTAGCTCACCGTCGGCCCCAGCGAGAGGAAGCCGAAGGCCGGCGGGAGCTGGGTGGTGCCGAGAAAGGCGGCGCCGTACTGCTGCGCGCCAGCGCTCGCCGCGAAATCGGCTTGCGGATAGAGCGCCCCCTCCGCCGCGGTCACGGCCTCGCGGGCCTGGGCGAGGGTGGAACGCGCTGCAGCGAGCGTGCGGTTGGCCGCCACCGCCCGATCGATCACCTGGTCGAGATCGGGCGAGCGGAATTCCTTCCACCACTCGGGGGCCGGCTTCTTGCCGGGGGCAACGTGCTGCTCGAAGGCCGCGGCATCGGCCGGCGAGAGCGTGGAGCCGCTTTCCCTCGTGTAGGCCTTCGTGGCTGGCGGCTCGGGGCGCGCGAAGTCCGGGCCGACCGTGCATGCCGACGCGAGGATGGCGAGGAGAGCCCAGGCGGCTCCTCGTCGTGCGCGCGCCAAAACTTTGGAAGTGCCGGCGCCCTTCATGTCATCGGGATCTCCTGCGGGCGGATCTCTGCGGCGGCAAAGGGCTTCCGGTCTTTCTCCGTCCGCCAAGCCGCGCCTAGGAGTAACAAGGGCTTGACGGCCAGCGCAAGGCCCATCGCCGGGTGGTGCCGCGGCCAGTCTCTAAGCGAGGGCCCCCGCGGCGCGGCGCGGCTCGAATTCGCGCAGCAGATAGGGAACGGTGCGCGACGCGCGGATTTCCGCCCAAGTCGGCGCGCGGCGGAAACCCGGTTGGCGCAGCG
>DATEQI010000440.1:0-3705 GCA_035272805.1 Alphaproteobacteria bacterium
GCGAGGGTCCATCTGCCCTTGAGCCTGCCCGGGATCGTCGGCGCCGGCATCCTCGTCTTCATCTTCTCGCTGGGCTTCTTCGTAACGCCCGCGATCCTGGGCGGCGGCCGCGTCGTGATGATCGCCGAGTACATAGCGCTGCAAGTCGTCGAGACGCTGCAATGGGGCCTGGGCACGATGCTCGCCACGAGCCTGCTCATCACGGTCTTCCTCATGCTGGCGCTGATGAGCCGGTTCGTCAGTCCGCGCAAGCTGTTCGGTGCGGCATGAGCGGACGGCGCGTCAGTCTCGAGCTCGCGCTAGTGATCTGCCTCGCCTGGATCGTGCTGCTCTTTCTCGTGCTCCCCATGGTCGTGGTCTTTCCCATCTCGCTCACGCCCGAGCGCTATTTGTCGCTGCCGCACGGGACGATCTCGCTGCGCCATTATCAAGCGCTCCTCAGCGATCCGAGTTGGATCAACAGCATTCTCCATAGCATCATCGTCGCGAGCTCCGCCTCCGCCCTGGCCATCCTCTTCGGAACGCTCGCCGCGATCGGCTGCTGGCGCGTTGCCAGCCGCTGGTCGGAGCTGCTGCGCTTCATCATGCTCGCCCCCATGATCGTGCCCGCGATCGTGCACGCGCTTGGCTTCTACCGCGTCTGGGCGAGCTGGGGGCTACTCGATACTTTCCCCGGACTGATCATCGCGCATGCGGTCAAGGGCCTGCCTTATGTGCTGATCACGGTGTCGGCGTCGCTCGCCAACTTCGATCTCCGCCTCGAGCAGGCGGCGCGCAACCTGGGGGCCTCGATCGCGCAGGCGATCCGTTACGTGATCGTGCCGAGCATTCTCCCCGGCATGTTGGCGGGCGGCTTCTTCGCCTTCATCCTGTCATGGGACGAGATCGTGGTGACCCTCTTCATCACCAGCCGCCACGTCTACACCTTGCCGCGCCGCATTTGGGACGGCATCCAGGACAACATCGACCCGGCGGTGGGCGCGGTCGCCACGATCCTCGTTCTTGCGACTTTCGCAGCGCTTGTGGGGCACTTCGTGCTGCGCCGCCGCCGGGCGGCCCGGCTCGCGGCAGCCGCGGATACGCAATCCGGGCACCTCGGCACGCTCTAAGGGCCGTCCTCGCGCGCCGGAGGGGCGCCCGGCTCCCGCCGCGGGCGGCCAATTCCCGAGTTGCCGCTGCCATTCGGCGCTCCTATGATGCCGCGCCTCGACCCTCGGGCGAGACCCCGGGACGAAGCCCAAGGACGCGTTCTTGGTCAATCTCTTAGCGGAGAAACCCTCAAGCGATGCCGGAGCAGACGAAATACACCCTCAAGACCATCGTGGCGCGCATCATCGTGAGCGTGATGTTCGGCATGCTGATCCTCAGCTTCGCCATCTGGGGCATCGGCGACATCTTCCGCCGCGGCATCCGCACGCAGTCCGTCGCCGAGGTGGGCTCTCAGCGCATCATGCCGCAGGAGTTCCAGGACCAGTACCGCCGCGAGCTGCGCCGGCTGCAGACGATGCTGCAGACCGAGATCACCGCCGAGCGCGCCCGCGAGGTCGGCCTGCCTCAGCGCGTGTTGCGCGAGATGATCGGCCGCGTCCTTTTCGACCTCGCGGCACGCGACGCCGGGGTCGCGGTGAGCGACGAGGTGGTGCGCCAGACGATCTTCGACAACGTCTCCTTCCGCAACGCCGAGGGCAAGTTCGACCGCGGCATCTTCCAGACGCTCCTCAACAACGCCGGCTATACCGAGGACGGCTTCGTGGCGCTGACCCGGCAGGACATCGTGCGCAGCCAGGTGAGCGAGGCGATCACGGCGGGCGGTGCCGTGCCCCAAGTGCTGCTCGACGACCTCTACCGCTACCGCGACGAGCGGCGCACGGCCGAGACCGTGCTGGTGAGCGCGGCCGCGATGACGGACATCCCCAGCCCGAGCGACGCGGATCTCGAGGCCTATCACAAGGACCATGCCGAGGCCTTCACGGCGCCCGAGTATCGCGCGCTCACGGCGGTGGCGATGACGCCCGACGACCTCGCCGCACGGATGGCGGTCTCGGAGGACAAGTTGAAGGACGAATACGAGGCGCGCTTGGCGGATTTCAAGATTCTCGAGCAACGCACGCTGCGCCAGATGATTCTCAAGGACGAGGCCGGCGCCAAGGATGCCGCCGCGCGCATCGCCAAGGGCGAAAGCTTCGACAAGGTCGCAGACGAGCTCACCGGCAAGCCGCCGCTCGATCTCGGCACGGTCAAGCAGGCCGACGTGCCGATGCCCGAGCTCGCGGCGGCCGCCTTCGAGATCCAGGAGGGTGCGGTCACCGAGCCGGTCCAGACCCCGCTCGGCTGGCACATCGCTGAGGTCGTCAAGATCATCTCCGGCCACACGGAGAGCTTCGAGGAAGCCAAGGGCAAGCTCACCCACGAGCTGCAGCTGCGCGAGGCGAGCGATGCCATTTACGATCTCGGCAACAAGCTTCAGGACGCGCTCGGCGGCGGGGCGAGCCTCGAGGAGGCGGCCCAAAAGCTCGACTTCAAGGTCGTCAAGATCGCGGCCGTCGACGGCAAGGGCCTCTCGCCCGAGGGCAAACCCGTGGCGGGATTGCCGCAGGGCCCCAAGTTCCTCTCGACCGCCTTCTCGACCGATGCCGGCCGGGACAGCGAGCTCACCGAGGACAACCAGGGCGGCTTTTTCATCGTGCACGTCGACAAGGTGGTGCCGAGCCAACTGCGGCCGCTTGCAGACGTGCGCGACAAGGTGCTTGCCGGCTGGCAGGCTGACGCGCGCCGCAAGGCGGCCGCCAAGGCGGCACAGGCCATGGTCGAGAAAGCGCGCAGCGGCGCCGACCTCGCAGCGCTTGCCAAGGAGAGCGGCGCGAGCGTCTCGACCACAGCGCCCTTCATCCGCACCGGCCAGGGTGCCGGCCCTCAGTTGCCGCCCGAGCTCGTCGCCTCGCTCTTCGCCGCCAAGATAGGCGACGTGGTGAGCTCGGCCTCGCCTCAGGGTGCCATCGTCGCCAAGCTCGCAGCCGTCATCCCGGCCGATGCGAAGGCCGATGCGGCAGGAGTCAACCAGCTCGAGGATCAGCTGCGCGGCACGCTCGATGCGGACCTGCTCAACGCCTTTACCGACGCGTTGCGCGAGCGCTACGGCGTCGAGATCGACGAGCACGTCGTCGACAGCCTCGTCGGCTCATGAGCATAACTCCCGCCTTCGACGCCTTCGCCAAGACCTACCGGAGTGGTGCCGCCCAGGTCGTGTGGACGACGCTCACCGCCGATCTCGACACGCCCGTCAGCGCCATGCTCAAGCTCGCCGACGGGCGCGCCGACGCGTTCCTCTTCGAATCCGTCGAGCGCGGCGTGCGCAACCGCTACTCCTTCGTCGGCCTCAAGCCCGATCTCATCTGGCGCTGTCGCGGCGCCGAGGCCGAGATCAACCGGCGCGCGCGCATCGAGCGCAACGACTTCGAGCCCTGTGCCGGCCACCCGCTCGATTCGCTGCGCGCCCTCGTGAGCGAATGCCGGTTCGCGCTGCCCCCCGACCTGCCGCCCATGGCGGCCGGCCTCTTCGGCTACATGGGCTACGATATGGTGCGGCAGATGGAGCGTCTGCCGGACAAGAACCCGGACGTGCTCGGCATCCCCGATGCGATCTTCCTGCGTCCGACCGCGGTCGCCGTCTTCGACAGCCTCGATGACACGGTCACTCTCATCACG
>DATEQI010000441.1:0-4654 GCA_035272805.1 Alphaproteobacteria bacterium
GGCGTCACCTGCATCGACATGGGCGGGGGTACCACCTCGATCGCGGTCTTCCTCGAAGGCGAGGTGGTCTACACCGAGTGCATCCCGATTGGCGGCCAGCACGTCACGAGCGACATCGCGCGCGGCCTCTCGACCCCGCTCGTGCATGCCGAGCGCATGAAGACGCTCTATGGCAGCACGCTTGCCACCTCGGCCGACGAGCACGACGTGATCGATGTGCCCCAGGTGGGCGAGGACGAGCACGCGATCCCCAACCACGTGCCGAAATCGATCCTCGTCGGCATCATCCAGCCGCGCCTCGAGGAGACCTTCGAGCTCGTGCGCTCGCGCCTCGAGGCGAACGGCTTCGACAAGGCCGCCGGGCGCCGCGTGGTGCTGACGGGAGGTGCCAGCCAGCTGCAGGGCATGCGCGAGCTCGCAGCCCTTGTCCTCGACAAGCAGGTACGCATGGGCCGGCCGCTCCGCATCGGCGGCCTGGCGGACGCGACCGCGGGTCCGGCGTTCGCCACCTGTGCCGGCCTCTTGCAATACGCGGTGACGCGTTTCTCGGCTTCGTCGCTCCAGTCGCGTCGCGGCCACGACGCGCCCAACGGCGTGCTGGAGCGCCTCGGAACCTGGCTGAGGGAGAATCTTTGAACAACGGCTGCGCCGCCGCGGCCGGGGTCAGCACGTGCGAAACCCGAAACTCGGCGGCTGTTACGGACCGGAAAAGGAAGCGGAGGTTACCATGACCATCAACCTATCGATACCGGACAAGGAGCGTGAGCTCAAGCCACGCATCGTCGTCGTCGGCATGGGCGGTGCCGGCGGCAATGCCGTCAACAACATGATCGCCGCCAATCTCGAGGGCGTCGAGTTCCTCGCCTGCAACACCGACGCCCAGGCGCTCTCGCTCTCCAAGGCGGATCGCCGCATCCAGCTCGGCCTCAACGTCACCCACGGCCTCGGCGCCGGCTCGCGCCCGGACGTAGGGCGCGCGGCGACCGAGGAAGGCCTCGAGGAGATCCTCGACTATCTCGACGGCTCGCACATGGTGTTCATCACCGCCGGCATGGGCGGGGGCACCGGCACAGGTGGCGCTCCCGTGCTCGCCCGCACCGCGCGCGAGCGCGGCATTCTCACCGTCGGCGTGGTGACCAAGCCTTTCCATTTCGAAGGCCAGCACCGCATGCGCATCGCCGATCAGGGGATCGACGAGCTGCAGCAGTTCGTCGACACGCTGATCATCATCCCGAACCAGAACCTCTTCCGTGTCGCCAACGAGAAGACCACCTTCGCGGACGCCTTCAAGATGGCCGACGACGTCCTCTATTCGGGCGTGCGCGGGGTGACCGACCTCATGGTCATGCCCGGCCTCATCAACCTCGACTTCGCCGACATCCGCACCGTGATGAGCGAGATGGGCAAGGCGATGATGGGCACGGGCGAGGCGGAGGGCGAGCGCAGAGCCCTTGATTCCGCCGAGGCGGCGATCTCCAACCCGCTCCTCGACGACGTCTCGATGAAGGGGGCCAAGGGTGTGCTCATCAACATCACGGGCGGCATGGACATGACCCTCTTCGAGGTCGACGAGGCCGCCAACCGCATCCGCGACGAGGTCGATCCCGAGGCCAATATCATCTTCGGCTCGACCTTCGACGAGCAGCTCCACGGGCGCATTCGCGTCTCGGTCGTCGCAACCGGCATCGACGGCACCGCGGCGAGCCTGCCGAAACCGGCGCGGCCCGTACTGGTGAGCGAGCGGCCGGCGCCGCGCATGGCGGCGACCCCGGCCGCCTCGCCTGCCGCCGAGGTGGCACGCGCGGCCGCGCGCAGCCTCGAGGCGGGCACGCTCGTGGCCGCGAGCTCGCCAGCCGCACCCGCGGCCTCGGCGGTTGCCGCCACCCCACCCGCGGCGGCGACCGGTCCCGACCGCGAGCCGATGGAGCTCGACCAGCCCTTCTTAGCACCCCGGCCGGTCGAGCACCCGCCCCAGGGCGAGCCGCTTGCGGCGGCTCAGCCGGCCCAAGCCGACCCCAAGGGCGCCGCGGCAACGGCGAGCGGCCCGCTTCAGCCGCAGCCCGATCCGCGCCGCGCGCGCCGGGGGATGGCCAACATCTTCACGCGCGTCACGGGTGGGGCACGCAAGCCGGCGGAGCCGCAGCCGGAGGCACCAGCACCGGTCCAACCGCGCCTCGGCGGGCTCGATCCGGCCGACCGGCTGTCTGCGTCGAAGGGCGAGGACGACCTCTTGGAAATCCCCGCCTTCCTCCGCCGACAGGCCAATTGATGGAGGCTAACTCTCTGAGCTAGCGCTGCTTTTTCCGGAAATATTCCGTAACAAAAGGTGATTTGAGTGCTTCGGGGTGGGTTGCTAAAGAGACCCCGAAGCACTCGAACACCGAGCCGAGCAATATCCGGAGCAAGCCGGAGCGGGGGGACGCAAGGGCGCGGTTGCTCTGTGAAGCGAGGGGAGGAGAAGATTCTCCAACAGACTCTGAAGACACCGATCAGCTGTTCGGGGATCGGCTTGCACTCCGGCGCGAAGGTCACGATGACCGTCCTGCCGGCCGAAGCGGACACCGGCATCATATTTCGGCGCACCGACCTGGGCGGCCGCGGGGTGAGTATCCCGGCCAACTGGCGCCATGTGGTCGACACGCGCATGTGCACCACCCTCGGCATCAAAGCGCCCGCCATGCCCGGCGAGGTGCGGATCGGCACGGTCGAGCATCTGCTCGCCGCGACCGCCGGCAGCCATATCGACAACCTTGTCGTCGAGCTCAACGGCCCTGAAGTGCCCGTCATGGACGGGAGTGCCGCGCCCTTCGTGTTCCTCTTCGACTGCGCAGGGTTCGTCGAGCAGAAGGTGCGCCGGTCCGCCATTCAGATCCTGAAACATGTCGCGGTCGGCAACCACGAGGCCATGGCGTCGCTCTCGCCGAGCAGCGGCTTCTCGGTCAGCTGCGAGATCGACTTCGACGCCGCGGCCATCGCCCGGCAGGAATATTTCGTGTCGCTCGAGAACGGCGCCTTCCGCAGCGAGATCGCGCGCGCGCGCACCTTCGGCTTCGTCGAGGACGTGCAGCAGCTGCGCGCAGCGGGGCTGGCGCTCGGCGGTTCGCTCGACAATGCGGTCGTCGTCGATGGCGACCGTATCATCAACGCCGACGGGCTGCGTTATGAGGACGAGTTCGTGCGCCACAAGGTGCTCGACGCGGTGGGCGACCTCTCGCTCGCAGGCGCCCCCATCCTCGGACATTTCCACGGCTATCGCTCGGGCCACAGCATGCACAATCGCTTGCTCCGCGCCCTCTTCGCGGACGCGGAGGCATGGCGGGTGGTGCCGCTGGAGAGCCGGCGCGAGGCGGGGGGCCTTGCGCCTGCGGGCTCGCGCAAGGTCGCGGCCTCGGCCTGACCCCGCTCAAGCAGCGAAAATTCGAGCAAGCGGCCGGAGTGCGGCCGTGCGAGCGGCATTGGGGCTCTTCCGCGCGAGCCTGTTGGAAAGCCGAGCGGCATGCTATAAGGAGCCCCTCAAGGGGCTCCGGCCGGGCCAAGCCCCGCTTCCAGCTCAAGATTTCGGACGGCCATGAGAACATCCTGGCACAGCTTGCGGCGAAGTCCGCTCATCTTCCTCGCCGCTTTCGCGATCGCACTCGCACTCGCGGCCTGCTCGGACGACGAGGTGAAGGAGGACACCGCCGTCGACAAGCCGGTGAACGAGCTCTACAACAAGGCGATGGATCAACTCGCCCAGCGCCAATACAAGGAATCCGCCAAATCCTTCGAGGAGGTCGAGCGCCAGCATCCCTACTCGATCTGGGCGACCAAGGCGGAGCTGATGGCGGCCTACTCGCTCTACCAGTCGAACGGCTATCAGGACGCCATCAACGCGCTCAATCGCTTCATCCAGCTTCACCCGGGCAACCGGGACATCGCCTATGCGTATTATCTGCGCGCGCTCTGCTACTACGAGCAGGTGACCGACGTCGAGCGCGACCAATCCAACGGCGAGCAGGCCTTGTCCTCGCTCGAGGAGCTCATCCGGCGCTATCCGGAGACTTCCTTCGCCAGGGACGCCCGGCACAAGATCGATCTCGTGCGCGACCAGCTCGCCGGCAAGGAGATCACGATCGGCCGCTTTTACGAGACCCGCGGGCAATATCTCGCCGCGATCAACCGCTTCAAGGTCGTCGTCAACAAGTATCAGACGACGAGCCAGGTGCCGGAGGCGCTCCATCGCCTCGTCGAATGCTACATGGCGCTCGGCATCGTGGACGAGGCGCGCAAGACGGCCGCCGTTCTCGGCTACAACTATCCGCGCAGCCAGTGGTACATCGACAGCTATGAGCTGGTCGAGAACGTGAAGGTCGACACCGGCACCGGTAAAGAGAAGCCGAACAGCGACTCGTTCATCGCCAGGACGCTCGGCTCGATCATGCCGTTCTAGTGCGCGGAATCATCGGCGCGTGAGACACCCCCCTCCCTACCCTTCCCCTCAAGGGGGCTAGGGTATGCACACATCTCGAGGACGCTTGCGGCACCGCCGTGGGTCCTTCGAGACGCGCCCCTTCGGGGCGCTCCTCAGGATGAGGCAAATTTGTGTGTGGCAGAAAGACTTAACCTCATCCTGAGGAGCGAGCGCAGCGAGCGTCTCGAAGGACCTCCCGCACCC
>DATEQI010000442.1:0-5297 GCA_035272805.1 Alphaproteobacteria bacterium
ACCCGCCGCTGCGTCGGCGTGGTCGCGACGCGCACGATGGAGGCGTTGCGCATCAGGTAATTGCGGATCATGCGCACGATCCACCAGGTGGCGTAGGTCGAGAAGCGCGTGTTGCGCTCGGGGTCGAAGCGGACTGCCGCCTCCATGAGGCCGATATTGCCCTCCTGCACGAGGTCGCCGAGCGGGACGGCGCTCGCGCGGTAGCGCGACGCGATGCGCACGACGAGACGCGCATGGCTTTCGATCAACTCGTGAAGGGCCGTCTCGTCGCGCCGCTCGCGCCAGCGCCGGCCGAGCTCCTGCTCGTATTCGCGCTCGAGGTAGGGCGCCTCCATGGCCGTAGCGATGTAGCGCCGGTCGCTGCGTTCGGTCGCCTTGTTGTCGCTGATCATCATGGCTTGCCTGCTCGATCCCCGGCACCTTGGCACGGGCGCAATTTGACTTTTGATTTCGAGTCGATACATTACGGCACCCAAGCACCCCTTTCAAGGGTATTTTCGACTCGAAATCATATTTCATGGCACCCATGCCCGAAGCTCATACCCAGACGAGTACCGCGAGCGAGGTCGCCGAGCTTCTCGACCGCTTGCGGCGGGCGGCTCAGGCCCTCCAGTTCGTGCACGGCCTCAACCCGGCCCAATGGGAAGCCTTGCGCTTTCTTGGCCGCGCCAACCGCTATTCGCGCTCTCCCAGCACCCTTGCCGAGTATCTCGGCACGACCAAGGGGACCGCCTCCCAGACGCTCAGGGCGCTTGAGTCCAAAGGCTGCGTCCAGCGCTGTCGGGATTGCAACGACCGCCGCGGCGTCAGCGTCGAGCTCACGGCAAAGGGCCGGGAGCTCCTGGCTCTGGACCCGATGTTGGGCATCGAGCGGGCCGTGGAGGGCTTGCCGAGCGAGTGCGCCGCGCATCTTGCCAAAGGCCTCGCCGTGGTCTTGAGCAAGATCCGGGTCGGCTGCCGCCAAGGCGCCTTCGGGGTGTGCGAGCGCTGCAGGCACCTGGTGGCAGCGGATGGCGCCGAGACGACCCTCTGCGGTCTCACGGGAGAGCCCCTCACGAGGGAAGATGCCAAGCTCCTTTGCGTGAATTTCGGCGAGTGCGCCGAGCGCGGTGAAGCGAGAGCGGCAGCAGCGCTCGAGTAGCCACGAATTCCCTGATTTTCGCAAAGCCTTACGATTGGGCGCGCGCCTCGTATCAGGAGGCCCGTGGAGCGCGCTTTAAGCTGGAGATGACGGGCTGAGCGGGTCCGCAGCCAAGCCGGAGTCGGCATTCAAAGTGTCGTACTTGCGGGTGCGCGGCGAAGGCAGCTATGACTGCGCGACGTTTCGAGGGCAGTGGCGGACGGCATGGCGGCTTCCTCGGCGACGGCGGGCGGTGCAGCGTGCGACTGGCTCGCCCGGCTTTTCGACGGCGACCGGGCCGAGCTGGCGGATGCGATCGAGCGCCACGCGCGGGAAGCGAACCCTGGCGGAGCGAGGGCCGATCCGCGCCGCCGCGTCCGCCGGCTTATCGCCAGCCTTGCGGCGGAGCGTGTGCGCGTCAACCTCGGCGCTCTCGACGATCCAGTCTTTTCAAGCCTGTGTGAGGCGGTCCTCATGGGCGATCTCGACTTCGAGGAGGGCGCGGTGCGGGCCCTTGAATTGCCGCATCAACGAACGACTCGGTAGTGGCGTCAATGACGCACGAAACGCGGAAGAGGACTCCACCGTGACCCGCATCCTCGTCTTCCAGCACCATCCCCTCGAGCACCCCGGGACCTTCCGCGACTTCCTCGCGGCCGACGGCATCGCTTGGGATGTTGTGCGGCTCGACGCGGGGGAAGCGCTTCCTTCGCTCGAGGGCTACGCGGCCCTCGTCGTGATGGGCGGCCCGCAAGACGTTTGGGAGGAGGACCGCTTCCCGTGGCTGGTTCTTGAGAAGGCTGCGATCCGGGAGGCGGTCGTCTCGCGAGGGATGCCCTATCTCGGCGTCTGCCTCGGCCATCAGCTGCTGGCGGTAGCCCTCGGCGGCGAGGTCGCGGCGATGGTGGGGAAGGCCGAGATCGGCCTCGCCGAGGTGGCACTCTTGCCGGAAGGCGAGCGCGACGCGCTGCTCGGCGGACAAGGCCCTCGCCTCGCATGCCTGCAATGGCATGCGGCCGAGGTGACGGCGCTGCCTCGAGGTGCGGTCGCCCTCGCCGCGAATGAAGCGAGCCGGATTCAGGCGTTGCGCTGGGGCGAGCGCGCCTATGGTCTTCAATTCCATGTCGAGGCGAGTGCCACGACCGTGCCCGACTGGGCCGGCATCCCCGCCTATCGGCGGGCGCTCGAGCGCGGCTTGGGCGAGGGCGAGCTCGAGCTCTTCGCCGCCGAGGCGAAGCACCGCGCGCCGGCACTCCGGGCCTCTGCCGCCCGCCTTTACGCGCGCTTCAAGGGCCTGATGACGCGCGCGGAGGGCTGAAGCAGCAGCACCCGCCGCGGTGCCGGGGCGGGTCCACGTCGAATCCGGCAAAGTGCTGCCATTTCAATATGTTCGGCGCGGCGGGGGCAAACTCTGCGCTGGACGGCCGGAGATGGCCGCCGTAAGCTCACGGCCGGCGGCTAAGGGCGGCGCTTGAATTCAGCGAGTGGCGAGGAATGGCATCAGTCGAGCTGCGCGGCGTCTACAAGTCTTTCGGCGCCACCGCGGTCATCCACGGCATCTCGATCGACATTGCCGAAGGCGAATTCGTCGTGCTCGTCGGCCCCTCCGGCTGCGGCAAGTCGACCTTGCTGCGCATGATCGCGGGGCTCGAGGAGATCACCGGCGGCCAGATCGTCATCGGCGGGCGGGTGGTCAACAACGTGCCGCCCAAGAGCCGCGACATCGCCATGGTGTTCCAGAACTACGCGCTCTATCCGCACATGAGCGTGTTCGACAACATGGCCTTCAGCCTGAAGCTGGCGAAAGTGGCGAAGCCCGAGATCGACACGCGCGTCAAACGCGCGGCCGAGATCCTGGGCCTCGTGCCCTATCTCGCGCGCTACCCGCGCCAGCTTTCCGGCGGCCAGCGCCAAAGGGTCGCCATGGGACGCGCCATCGTGCGCAACCCGCAGGTGTTCCTCTTCGACGAGCCGCTCTCCAACCTCGATGCCAAGCTGCGCGTGCAGATGCGCTCGGAGATCAAGGAGCTGCATCAGCGCCTCGGCTCGACCTCGGTCTACGTGACCCACGACCAGATCGAAGCCATGACCATGGGCGACCGCATCGTGGTGATGCGCGACGGCGTGGTCGAGCAGATCGGCTCGCCGCTCGAGCTTTACGACAAGCCGGCCAACCCCTTCGTCGCCGGCTTCATCGGCTCGCCCGCGATGAACTTCATCGAGGGCGCCTTCACGGCCAATGGCGCGGATGCCGTAACCGCGGACGACGGCATCCGCCTGCCGGCTCCGCTTAAGGGCGAGGCGGGGCGGCGCGTGATCTACGGCGTGCGGCCCGAGCACTTAGCCCTTGCCGGCTCCGAAGCGGGCGTTGCGGCGGAAGTGGTGCTGGTCGAGCCGACGGGTGCCGAGACGCTGGTCGTCTGCCAGATCGGCAAGGCGCGCGTCCAGGCGCTCTTCAAGGAGCGCCACGGCTTCAAGCCGGGCGCCCGCATCTGGCTCAAGCCGGCGCTCGATGCCGTGCATCTTTTCGACCACGAGAGCGGCCGGCGGCTCAACTGAGTGCAAGACGGGGGGCGCCGGCAAAGCGGGCCGGGTCGGCGCAGACCAAGCGAGAACCCGGTCCGATCGCGCGTCTCCTGCGGCAGATCGCGGGGGCGCAGCAAGTTTGGGAGGAAGGCAATGTCGAAATTTACCAGGCGCGACGTCTTCAAGCTCGGCGCAGGTGCTGCAATCGTCGGGGCGGCGGCCGGCCGCATCGCGCCGGCACGGGCCCAGGTGAAATATACGCCGGAGAAGGGGGCAAAGATTCGCGTGTTGCGCTGGAAGCAGTTCGTCCAGGGCGATATCGAGTCCTTCACGGCGAGCATCAAGAAGTTCACCGAAGCGACCGGCGTCGAGGTGCGCGTCGATACCGAGAGCTGGGAGGACATCCGCCCCAAGGCGGCGGTGGCCGCCAACATCGGCGCCGGTCCCGACATCATCATCGGCACCAACGACGATCCCCATAAGTTTCCCGAGAAGCTTCTCGATCTCACCGACCTCGCCGATTACCTCGGGCAGAAGTACGGCGGCTGGTACGACGTCTGCCGCACCTACGGCACGCGCAACAAGCGCTGGATAGCACTTCCCCAGGGCATCAACGGCTCCTGCGTCAACTACCGCATCAGCCACGTCAAGGCGGCTGGCTTCGAGAAGCCGCCTCAGGACCTGGCGGGCTTCCTCAAGCTCTGCCAGGGGCTCAAGAAGAACAACACCCCGGCCGGCTTCGCGCTCGGCCATGCCACGGGCGACGCCAACAACTGGACGCATTGGTGCCTGTGGGCGCACGGCGGCAAGGTGGTCGACGAGCACGACAAGGTGGTGCTCGATTCGCCGGAGACGGTGGCAGCACTCGAATATGTCAGGCAGCTCTATCCGACCTTCATCGACGGCACCCTCACCTGGCTCGATCCGAGCAACAACAAGGCCTTCCTCGCCGGCGACTGCAGCATGACCGGCAACGGCATCTCGATCTATTACGTGGCGAAGAACTCGAGCGATCCCAAGCTCCAGGAGATCGCCAAGGACATGGATCACGTGCACTATCCGGTAGGCCCGGGCGGGCGGCCGACGGAGCAGAACCTCATGCTGCAGGCCTTCGTGATGAAGTACACGAAGTATCCCAACGCAGTGAAGGAATATCTCCGCTTCATGTGGGAGAAGGAGCAGTACGATCCCTGGATGATCGCCTCCTTGGGCTACGTCAGCCAGCCGCTCAGATATTACGAGAACAACCCGGTATGGACGTCGGACCCCAAGGCGAAGCCCTTCGGCGAGGTCTCCAAGCTCGTGCTCCAGAACGGCTACGCCGGCCATCTCGGCTACGCCTCCGCCGCCGTGATGGGCGATTTCATCGTGGTCGACATGTTCGCCGAGGCCGCCTCGGGCGCCCAGTCGCCCAAGGACGCCGCCAAGCGCGCGGCCGATCGCGCCAAGCGCCGCGAGGATCGCATGAAGGCGATCCAGCAGGGCAAGGACGAGGGCGAAGCCACCGAGGAGTAACATGACCCGGCCATGACATTGGACGAGCGGCTCGACAGACTCACCGGGATTGTGGAGGCTCTTGCCGCGAGCGTGGTCGCGCGCACCAGCCGGATTGAGGCACTCATCAGGGTGGCGGAGAAGCACGAGCAGGTTA
>DATEQI010000443.1:0-5803 GCA_035272805.1 Alphaproteobacteria bacterium
CCGCTACGGCCGCCCCGGAGCTGATGCGGCGGGTGACGCGCGAGGAGGAGTACCGGCGCTGGATGCGGGACTTCCTCGGCGGTCGCTGAGCGCTCTTCTTTTCGGAAGGAACTCCGATCATGGCTCCGAGGATCGTCGTCATCGCGATGGGCGAGATGGGAAGTGCCGTCGGCCGGCGCTTGCGCGAGCGCGGTGCGAACGTCCTCACCTCGCTTGCCGGCCGCAGTGCGGCGAGCAGGGCGCGCGCCGAAGGCGCCGGGATCGACATCGTGGACGACGACATGAAGCTCGTGGCCGACGCGGACTTCGTGCTTTCCATCATCCCGCCCGGTGAGGCGGCCGCCTTCGCCGCGCGCATGGCGCCCGCGCTCAGCCAAAGCAACCGGCGGCCGGTCTTCGTCGACTGCAATGCCGTGAGCCCGCAAACGGTGCGCCGGGTGGAGGCGCTGATCGCGCCGAGCGGATGCCCCTTCGTGGACGCCGGCATCATCGGCGGTCCGCCGCGCGAGGGCGACGACGGCCCGCGCTTCTACGCCTCGGGCCCGCACGCCGCGGCCTTTGCGGCCTTGCGCGACTACGGGCTCGACGTGCGCCCGATGGAGGGCACGATCGGCAGCGCCTCGGCGCTCAAGCTCTCCTATGCCTCGCTCACCAAGGGGCTCACCGCCCTCGGCGCCGTGATGATGCTGGGTGCTGGGCGCGCGGGCGTTGCCGCGGCACTCAGCGGCGAGCTCGGCGCGAGTCAACCCGCACTCAAGTCCTGGCTCGAGCGCCAGGTGCCGCGCATGTATCCCAAGGCCTATCGCTGGGTCGCCGAGATGGAGGAGATCGCCGCCTATCTCGAGGCCGACCCGGCGGGCGCCGAAATCTACCGCGGTGCGGCGCGCCTTTTCGAGCGCCTGGCCGAGGCGCATGCGGCAGGTGGGCCGGAGATCGCCTCACTCAAGGCCTTCACGGCAAAGCAGGGGTGAGCGAAGGGCTTCGCCTCAATCGAGCGGGAAGATCGCATTGATCTGGCCCCTGCCCGAGCTCGAGTCCTGGTTCTGAAATTCACCGCATCAGGAAAATGCTCGTCATTGCGAGGCGCCCGAAGGGTGCCGAAGCAATCCAGAAACGGTCTCGCACCCAGCCCCTGGATTGCTTCGCTGCGCTCGCAATGACGACTATTTGCGGGTGAGGAGCCTTCCCATCCTTACCTCCCGCCTTGGCTCAGTCCGGCACCATATGCGTGCCGGTCTCGCCGGCGAGCGCGCGCCCGATGTTGGTCGGGCTGGTGATGATGCCGCGCTGCCCGCCCGCCTCGAGGAACTCGACGAGGGCCTCGATCTTCGGCCCCATGCTGCCCCGGTCGAACTGGTTGTCGGCATAGTAGCGCTTCGCTTCGCTCACGGTGAGGCGGTCGAGCCAGCGCCGGCTCGGCTTGTTGAAGTCGAGTGCCACTTTCTCGACGGCAGTCGAGACCAGGAGGAGATCGGCGCCGACCTGGCGCGCCAAGAGGCTCGAGGCGAGGTCCTTGTCGATGACCGCCTCGACCCCGCGCAGATCGCCTCCCTCGTCCGCGACGACGGGAACGCCGCCGCCGCCCAAGCCGATCACCAAATGGCCCGCGCGGGCGAGGAAGCCGATGACCTCGAGGTCGATGATGCGCCGGGGCCTGGGCGAGGGCACCACGCGGCGCCAGCCGCGGCCCGCGTCCTCCTTGACGACCCAACCGTGCTCGGCGGCGAGCTTCTTCGCGCGCGCCTCCTCCATGTGGGAGCCGATCGGCTTGCTCGGGTCCTGGAAGGCGGGATCCGCGAGGTCGACCAGGGTCTCGGTCACGACGGCCACGGGCTCGCGCGCGATGCCGCGCTTCCTGAACTCGTTGCGGAAGGCGCGGACGAACATGTAGCCGATCGCACCCTGGAGATCGGCTCCCGCATAGTCCATCGGCACCGGCGACACCTCGTGGATCGCGAGCTCCGAGCGGCGCAGGATAAAGCCCATCTGGGGCCCGTTGCCGTGGGTCACGATGACGTTCCAGCCCGCCGCGATCATGTCGGCGATGTGATGCGCGGTGAGCGCCACCGCCTCGTATTGGTCCGCGATCGAAACACGGGACTCGTCGCGAATGAGCGAGTTGCCCCCGATCGCGACGACCGCAAGCCTGCCTTGAGGTGCCATCCTCCCCCTCCGTCCGGCGCCGCCGTCACGAGCCGGCCATATCCTCGTCGAGTGCCGTGATCGCCCGAGTGAAGCAGCCGAGCGGCGCGCGCGTGATGCCGGCGCCGATCTGGCCGATGCCCGCCTGGCGGTGGGCGATGCCGGTGTTGATGACCGGCAGCAATCCGGTATCGACGACCTTCCTCACGTCGATGCCGGCGGGCGTGCCGGCGAAATCGAGCGCCGGCAAGGTCAGCGCCTCGTTGCGCCCAAGCGTGATGTGTCCCATCGCGAGCGTGTTGGCGACCGCATCGGCGGGGGCGCCGCCGACGAACTTGACGATCGCCGGTGCCGCCGCCATGGCGAAGCCGCCCAGCCCCGCGGTCTCGGTGATGGCGCTGTCGCCCAAGTCGGGGGCCGCGTCCGCGATGCCGTAGCCCGGGAAAAAGAGGCCGTCGATGAGCGGTGCGGGTGCCGTGAACCAGCGGCTCCCGAAGGCGCTCAGCTGGATGCCGAACTCCACGCCGTTGCGCGCCATCGCCGTCACCATGCTGCTCGCGGCAACGCCCCGCGCCGCATCGAGCATCGCCTTGCATGCGGCCATCGAGAGGTTGAGAAAGAAATGATCGTTGCCGGCCATGAAGGCGACCGCCTCCTCGACCGCGCGTCGACTGGTCTTGGAACGCAGCATCGCCGGCACGAGCCGCTTGAGCAGAAGCGAGCTCGCGGCCGCGTTGCGGTTATGGAGCTCGTCGCCCATGTGGAGCGCCTGCGCCATGAGCGGCTTGAGCTCGACGGGACCGAGCACCGCGAGGCCGGCCGCGAGTGCCGGGCGCAGCGTCTTCGCCATCCAGCGCAAGCGCTCGATCACCTCCGGGCCGTTGGCGCCGAAGCGGAGCGCCTTGCCGAGACCCTCGTTCAAGTTGCTGAAGGCGAGCCGGCCGCCGTTGAGATCGCGCACGGCCCAGACCGGCATGGAGGGGCTGATCACGCCGGCCATGGGACCGACGGCGCCGTGATCGTGGCAAGGTGCGAAGGCGATCTTCCCGCTCGCCGCTAGCCGGGCCGCCGCATCGACATCCTCGGCCCAGCCCTCGAAGAGGACGGCGCCGACGATAGCACCCTGCATGGGCCCGCACATGCGCGCCCATTCGATCGGCGGTCCGGCATGGAGGATCATCCGCCGTCCCATACGCGGGACGAGCGTGCGCGCCGGCCCGATGCCCTCCAACGCCGGTTGGGCCTCGAGATAGGCAGCATATGCCACGCGGTTGCCGGCCTCGATGCGAGGATGGTTGACGAGACGCGCGAGAGCGAGGCCGACGGCGCGGTCCCCGCCCGCGGGCGGCGCCCAGGCGACCTCCGTCACTTCCCCGCCTGCGGCCGCGATCGCTTGCGCAAAAGAGCTCAAGCCGACATTGATGACGCGCAGCCTGTCGCCCAAGAAGCTCATGGCAGCGACCTCCTGCCGCCGAGGGCGGCGGCTTCCAAAGCGCGCCCCTCGCCGACGATGCGCGCCGCGAGGCGCACCGCACCGGCGTTGCAGTCGCTCAATCGCATGCCGGCGTTGCTGAGCGCCTCCTCCTGGCGCGCGAGGCCTTGCGGATCGCCCGCGGTGCCGCAGACGAAGCCGACCAGCGCGAGCGAGCGCCCGCCCTTCGCCGCTTGCGCCAGCGCCTCGCGCACGACGGGTGCGATCTCGCCGGCCGGATCGGGATGGGAGCCGTAGCCGAGCACGACATCGAGGAGGATGACCGCGACCTCGGGATCGGCGGCCTCCTTGAGCAGGCGCTCGTTGCGCAAACGGTGATCGATCATCGGATGCGGCCGGCCGCGCGTGAAGACGTCGTCGCCGAGATCGATCAGCGTGTGCGCGCGGCTGTGCCAGACATCCTCGAGCGCTCTCGCGGAGCCGACGGGCGTATTCGAGTACACCGGCGCCAGCACCTCGCCGAGCAGGAGCGACGCCTCGTAGCAAAAAGTGCCGCCGCTGTAGAGACCGCGGATGAAGCGTTGCGATTGCGCAAGCTGCGGCAGCACGGCGCTCTCGGCCGCGGCCCACGGAGCGCCGTCGGCCGCCGCGCCATTCGCGAGCGCCACCGCGGCGCGTGCGGCATCCTCGAGCGTCTTGGCGGCCGTGAGGTTGCCGCCCGCAAATGCCGCCGGATCGGCGCCGAGGAAATTGACGACCACGGGCTTGCCCGCGCGCCGGGCGAGCGCAAGGACCCGCTCGGCGACCGCCTTTGCGGGCGGCTTCGAGATGAGAACGATCACGCGCGTCGCCGGATCGGCGGCCAACGCGTCTAAGCCGTGCTGCATGGTGATGCCGCCGACCGCGGCGTGGAGATCGTGGCCGCCCGTTCCGATCGCCTGCGAGACGCCTTTGCCCAGCCGGTCGATCAGGCACGTCACCTGCTGGAGCCCCGTGCCCGAGGCGGCCACGATGCCGATATCGCCCCGACGCACGACGTTGGCGAAGCCGAGGGGGGTGCCGTTTATGATCGCGGTGCCGCAATCGGGTCCCATGACGAGGAGACCCTGCACCTGCGCATAGCGCTTCAAGAAGGCCTCGTCCGCAAGCGCAACATTGTCGCTGAAGAGCATGACATTGAGGCCGAGGCGAAGCGCCTTGAGCGCTTCCGCGACGGCGTATTCGCCGGGGGTCGAGATGAGCGCCAGATTGGCGGCGGGGAACGCCTGAAGCGCCATCTCGATGCTGCGCGGCGGCGCGCCGCGTTCGCTGGCGCCAGCAGGTGCTATGACGGCACTTTCGCGAAGCAGCGCCTCCGCCTCTGCCAGCGCGGCCGCGAGCGCCTGCTCGCTCTCGCCGGCGAGCGCGAGGAAGAGATCGTTCGGCCCTGCGCTCGCAGCACCGCCGAGCAGCCCGGCCTCGCGAAGGAGGGCGAGATTGTTCTCGGAAGCCATGACGGCCGAGGCCTGGGCCACACCCGGCATCTTCGCGAGGCGCGCCGAGAGGAGCATGAGCGACACGGAATCGCGGTAGAAGTTCCTTATCACCTTGGTGAGGCTCGCCATGCGACCCGCCTTCCCCCCCTCGCCGCGCGCTCCCTCATCCCGGGGAGCGCCCGAAGGGCGCGTCTCGATGGACGAGGGGAATCCGAGCCGCTCCTCCTGCCTCCGAGCGCCTTGTCCGAGGCAGCCGCGATCAGCTATCCTAATTCTAACGAATCCAAATGGGCCTTGTCCCGCTGTCCTTCGGCAGAGCCTGCCTGCCGTCGGAGCTCAGAGGGAAGGCTTGGGATGAGGCGGGAGACGTGGTGCTGGACGCGAGCGATAGTCTCGACCTGGCCACGCTCGGCGCGCGCTTGCAGGCAGGCAGGCTGACGCCGGTCGAGCTCGTGGAGGGTATCCTCGCGCGGATCGCGGCGCGCGGGGACGACAAGGTCTGGATCCACCTCCTCCCGCGCGAGGAGCTTCTCGGCCGCGCCCGCGCTCTCACGAAGGAAGGCGCGGCGGGCCGGCCGCTCTACGGCGTTCCCTTCGCGATCAAGGACAATATCGATCTCAACGGGCATCCCACCACCGCGGCCTGCCCGGACTTCACCTATCGCCCGCGGGAGAGCGCCCAGGTGGTCGAGCGGCTTGCCGCGGCCGGCGCCATCCTCATCGGCAAATGCAATCTCGACCAGTTCGCGACCGG
>DATEQI010000444.1:0-2078 GCA_035272805.1 Alphaproteobacteria bacterium
ACTTCCGACCCCTTCCCGTCGAGGTTTCGAGGTTTGAAAGGATATCGTCTAACGCTCATCCCGCAACCCCGCCAGGGGGCCGCCGATCGGCTTGGCAGGGGTAGGACCGTCCCGCCGCGCCAGACCGCCCTTGGCCGCGGCTGGGGCATGGCGTGGCCTTCCCCGGCTCGGTCGACGAAGCGCGGTCGCGCGAGGTCGAGAAGCCGATGTAGGAACATCGATTCGGCGATGCGCGGCGACCACGGCTCCTATGGTTCGAGGCCGGGCATGGGAAGAGGATCCTAATCAAGAGGCTCGCAGACGATGCCGAGCGCATCGCGCATGTCCTCGCGACTCCAGCCGACGACGTGATAGGCTTCAGAAGCCGCCGCGAGACGATCGGCCGCCTTGTGCCGGCGGTAGGCGGCGGCGTCCCACGCCGGCAGGACGTAGCGCTCGCCGACAAGGACCTGCAGCCGATGCTCGAGCTTGCGAAAAGGTTCGCCGAGGTGGGGCTTAAGCGGACCGATAGGATCCAGCCGAGCAGGCCCTCGGATCCATCGTGTAGCAATTCCCTCAGCGCTTCCCGGGGCGTGAGAACCTCTTCCCGTTCTCGAATCTGCGGGACGAGCAGGCTGTGCTGAGCGACAGAGAGGGGCTCATGCCATCGCGAAGCGCCACCCCATCGGCTGATGCGCGCGAGGTTGTGTGCGAGGTCCTCGTCCGTCCAGCAATCGAACCGAGGGTTGAGGAGATCAAGCCGGCCGCCGGAGCGAAAGAGCATGAAGGCGCGCACCGGCCTCGGGCTCATGATTGGGTCATGCTTCATGACGGCGATCTCCTTGGACTGAGGCCTTCAGGACGTCGTTCCAGTCGCCGCCGTCGATCCGCGGGCGCAGGCGCTTGAACGGAACGCCGATCTGCTCGGCGATCTCCTGGTGCCGAGCGGCGTAGCGATCGCCCGCGGGATTGGCGTCGGTTGCGCTCTCGAGGAGCGCGTCCGGCGAATTTCTTAATGCGAGAAGGAGCGCCTCGAGCGCAGCGATCGTGCTCGGACCCATGCCGCCGCCGGTCGCAGCATAGATCGTGTCCTCGCGCAGACGCTCAATCGCCGCCCGGCTCAAAGCATCGATCGCCGCCTCGGCAAGCACGAGCCGCACGCGGCGCGTCTGCTTGCCGTGAGAAAAGCAAAAGAGACTCTTGCGGCCGCCGGTCAGAGAACCCTTGTAGGCCGGGCCGCGGACGTCGACGTGGATGACGAGGCCTGCGGGATCGCGGTGAGCGAACCAGGCTGAGCCGCGGGAGCCATCTCGGACGACGTCGCTGCGCGCCGCTGCGGTCAGGACCTCTTCTGTCAGTCCCCTCCCCTGAAGATAGATCCAGGCGTCGGAGCGCCGCCGCAAGCGCGGCCGGCGCGCCCATCTTTGAGCGACCGGGATTGGAGGACCGCGCTTGTCGTACGCACGCTCGGTTGGCGTAAAATCGGGTCGAACCCCGGCCAGGGGCCGCAGCATCTTCCGCACCTCGCCGAAATTGAGGCTCGGCTCGAGGTGCTGCACGAGTCGGAAGACGTCGCCCTTGGCGTCGCTGTTCGGGTCCCACCACCCTGCCCCGCCATGCGTGACGATGACGATCTCGCCTGCCCCGCGGCGGTACTTGAGGCAGCGTTGAGAGCTTTCCTTTCGATCGAGCAGCCATGGGGGCGTCGCCTTCTCGAGCACGGTCGCGCAGTTGACTCCGGCGCGCAGCTCCTCGACCTCTCGCTGAGGGTCCTTCATCGGCTTTTCTCCTGATTGGCGCAGGGCGGCCCTCTCAGGCCTTTCCATGCCTTCCTGCGTTACCGACCGGCCGCACCGCGAGGCGCCGGCGACGCAAGGGCGCGCGAACGCGCGGGAGCCTGCGACGGACCCTTGCGTCGGCGGCGGCGATAGCGGTAGGCGCACCTTGACCTCTCGCTCATTTCATCCACCTCTTCGCTCTCTGCGATGAGCCGAGTGAATGCAGCGATGGCGCGAAGGTCTAATCCCTGGTCAGGGCTCGGCCCCGTTCTGTGAGGACGACGAATGTTCGACTGGCGTTGCCCCAGCGGAGGAGACCTT
>DATEQI010000445.1:0-5133 GCA_035272805.1 Alphaproteobacteria bacterium
CTCCCCGCCGCGGCGGCGAGCAAGACGCCCGTCGTGGTCGAGCTCTTCACCTCGGAAGGCTGCTCGAGCTGCCCGCCCGCCGACGCCTATCTCGGCGAGCTCACCAAGAAGCCGGGCATCGTGGCACTCGCCTACCATGTCGACTATTGGGACTACATCGGCTGGAAGGACCCCTATGCGCTGCGCGAGGCGACCGAGCGCCAGCGCCGCTACACCGCAGCGCTTGGCAGCCGCTTTCTCTACACGCCCGAGATGGTGGTCGACGGCGGGCAGGACGCCACCGGCTCCGACCGCGACGCAGTCGGGGAGCTCATCCGCGCGCAGGAGAAGAGTGCGGACAAGCTCGCGCTTTCGGTGAGCGAAGAGAGCGGCGCCAAATACACGGTCGGCATCCCGGCCTCGAGCCTCCACGGCGCCGCCACGGTGTGGATGGCCGTCTTCGACCGCGAGCATTCGACCCCCGTCGCGCGCGGCGAGAACGAGGGCCGCACCCTCAAGGAGTTCAACATCGTGCGCGAGCTGCGCAAGATCGGGCGCTACGAGGGCAAGGAAATGCAAATCCCCGTCGAGATGGCGCTCACGCGGGAGAGCGGCTGCGCCATCCTGGTGCAGGCGGACTTCATGCCCGGCGACGGGCAGGGCGCCATCTTAGGCGCCGCCCTCGTCACGGAGGACTGAGCTCCCGCGGGTGCCTCGTACCTCGCGTCACTCCTCGGACTCCGCCGCTTCCGTCTTGGCCACGTCGCGCAAGCCGCCCAGCACCGTCTGAAAGAGCGGCTCCTGGGCCGAGGCCTGGGGATAGACCGCATAGACGGGGCGGCGGAACTCGGGTGCCTTATCGACCAGATAAAGCCGCTTCTTCTCGAGGTGCGGGCGCGCCACGCGGATGGGGAAATACCCCGTGCCGCCGTTCTCCAGAACATAGGCGAGCCCGAGCACGCCGATCGAGACGCTCACCGCCGGGGTGGCGAAATCGGGGAAGGCCTGGCTGTGGCCGGCCAGGAAGGCCGGGCCCCAATCGACGAAGACATAGCGCTTGCCGAGGGTGGGCTTCTCGTCCTTCTCGCTCGACACCATGACGAGGCGGTCGTTGAAGAGGGGCTCGATCACGAAGCCGGTGCGGCTCTGCGGCGCATACATCACCGCGATGTCGAGCAGGCCCTCGCCGAGCTGGCGAATCAGATTCTCGGGCGTGCCCACCTCCGCGCGCACGGCAACGTCGGGTACCGCCTTGCGGATCCACAGCAGCCAGGTGATGAGGAGGCGGTCCCACAGGCTGTACTGGCCGCCGATGCCGAGCACCGCCTGGAAGCCCGGCGGCAGTGCGATGTCCTGCCGTGCCTGCTGCCAGGCGCGCACCAGCGTCGTGGCATAGCGGCGGAACTGCTGACCCGCCGCGGTGAGCTGGGCGCCCGCCTTGCTGCGCACGAAAAGCGGGCGGCCGAGGCTGTCCTCGAGCGCCTTGATGCGCATGCTGGCGGTCGATTGGGTGATGTGGAGCCGCTCGGCGGCCTTCACGAAGGTGCCGGTCTCGGCGATTTCGAGAAAGGTTCGTGCCTGCTCGATGTCCATGGCAAGTCGGGAGAACAGCCGTTTAACGGGGCGGGAGGGTCGCCCTTATTTATCGGAATTAGTGAATTTGTATATCTATAAAATTCATTTGTCCAATGGAAGGGGGAGCCGTAGCTTGCCTGCGCCGAACCTGTCGGCACGGCTGCATCAATGGAGCAGCCCAAGCGTCTAAGGCGACGTCACCGCTTACCGCACTCGAGCGCTCCTCCTACAAGCGCTCAAATCGCGGCCGCCTCCCACCCCGGAGTCGGCCGCATTTTTTTCGCGCTTTAGTGTCCTGGTTATGAAATTCACCACATCAGGAAAACACTCGTCATTGCGAGGCGCCCGAAGGGCGCCGAAGCAATCCAGCGTGCGTGGTGCAAAACTCTCTCTGGATTGCTTCGCTGCGCTCGCAATGACGGCCATTCCGGCGCGAGACGAGCTTCCGAATCGCGATACTAGCTCCCTAGCCCGCGCTCGAGCACGCTTGCGAGGCGGCGCGAGAAGGCGGCCGGATCCGGCGGCGTCTCGCCCTCGACGATGCGCGCCTGGTCGAGCAGCAGATAGGCATAGTCGGCGAGCCGGTCGGAGGCACCCTTCTCCGAGACGTGCCGCGCGAGCTCCTTGATGAGGGGGTGCTTGGGATTGAGCTCGAGGATGCGCTTGCTCCCGGCCGCGAGTTGCTTGTGCTGGCGCAGGATGCGCTCGAGGTGCATGTCCATGTCGCCCTCCTCGGCCACGAGGCAGACGGGGCTCGCGGTGAGCCGCTCCGAGGCGCGCACGTCCTTGACCGCATCCTTGAGGGTGAGCTTGAAGAGGGCCACGAGCCCGCTCACCTGCGCGCCCTCGCCCGCTTCCTCGGGCTTCCCCGCGTCCGCTTCCGGGGCCTTGATCTTGCCGAGATCGGCCCCTCCGCGCGTCACCGATTTGAACGGCTTCTCGCGGAAGCTCTCGACCGCCGAGAGCCAGAAACCGTCGACCGGATCGGTCATCAGCAGCACCTCCACGCCTTTGGCGCGGAAGCCCTCGAGCTGCGGGCTCTTGGCGAGCGCGTCGAGCTCCTCGCCGGTGATGTAGTAGATGGCGTCCTGGCCCTCCTTCATGCGCGCGAGATAGCTCTCGAGGCTCAAGAGCCCGCTCTCGGCCGTCGAGTGGAAGCGCGCGAGCGCGAGGATGCGCTCGCGCTCCGCCGTATCCTCGTAGATGCCCTCCTTGAGCACGGCGCCGAAGCTCTCGCAGAATTTGACGTAGTCGGCCGCATCCTCCTTCGCGCGCTTGTCGAGCGCATCGAGCACGCGCTTCACCAGGCCCGAGCGGATCCTGGCGAGCAGCGGATTCTTCTGCAGCATCTCGCGGCTGATGTTGAGCGGCAGGTCCTCGGAATCGACGATGCCGCGCAGGAAGCGCAGCCAGGAGGGCAGGAGCCCGGGGCAATCCTCGGTGATGAAGACGCGCTTCACGTAAAGGCGCAAATGCCCCTTGCGCTCGGGATGGAAGAGATCGAAGGGTGGGGTGCTCGGCACATAGAGGAGGGCCGAATAGTCGAGCTTGCCCTCGGCGCGGTAGTGCAGCGTCAGCCACGGATCGTCGAAGCTGTGTGCGACATGGCGGTAGAACTCCTTGTACTGGAGCTCGCTGATCTCGCTCTTGGGCCGCGTCCACAGCGCGGACGCCTGGTTGAGCGTCTCCGTCTTGGCCTTGCCCGCCTCGGCCAGCTCGATCGGAATGGCGATATGGTCGGAGTAGCGCTTGACGATGCCGCGCAGGCGCGCGGGCTCGAGAAACTCCTTGGCCGCCTCGCTCAAGTGGAGTGCTATGCGCGTGCCGCGCGCCTCGAGCTCGCCCTCGCCGATGGTGAAGCTGCCCTTGCCGTCGGAGCTCCAGCGCCAGGCCTCCTTCGCCCCCGCCTTGCGCGAGACCACCTCGACGCGGTCCGCCACCATGAAGGCCGAATAGAAGCCGACGCCGAACTGCCCGATCAGGCTCGGCGCGTCCTTGCCCTCGCCGGCCCCCGCCTCGGCGAGGAAGGCGGCGGTGCCCGAGCGCGCGATGGTGCCGAGGTTGTCCACCAGCTCCTCGCGGCTCATGCCGATGCCGTTGTCCGCGATGGTGAGGGTGCCGGCGTCCTTCTCGGGCGTGAGCAGGACCCGGAAATTGGCGTCGCCGTCCAGGAGCTCGGGCCGGGTGAGCGCCTCGTAACGCAAGCGGTCGCAGGCATCGGAGGCGTTCGAGATCAGCTCGCGGAGGAAGACCTCCTTCTCGCTGTAGAGCGAGTGCGCCACGATATCCAGGAGCTTCGTGACCTCGGCCTGGAAGCCGAGCCTTTCCTCGGACATGGTCCCCTCGCCTGGTTGCCGTCGTCCCCGGCCGTGATATGAGGAAGCCGGCACCCGCGTGCAAGACCCCCCAGGGCCAGCTGTCCCGCTCCCGAGCCGAAATCCTTGCACCGCGCCTCATATGAGACTAAATATGGTCTCATATGAGAGAGGTGCGGCCGATGAGCGAAATTCACGCCGTCGCCAAGGTTCTTGGCGTCGCCTCCCCCAAGGCCCCGGTCGATCTGGTGGCGACGGTGGAGCACGGCCTGCCGTTCCGGAGCCTCTATCGGATTTCCGAGATGCTGGCGCCGGACGACGCCAGCTTCAAATACCGCATCGTGCCCAAGGCGAGCCTCGCGCGGCGGAAGCACGCCAACCGGCTCTCCGCGTCCCAGAGCGCCGTCGTCGCCCGGCTCGCCGGCATCTGGGCGCTGGCGATGACGGTGTGGCAGGACGAGAGCGACGCGCGGGATTTTCTTATCCGGCCCCACCAGCTCCTTGGCGGCAAGCGTCCGCTCGAGCTCGCCATCGCCAACGAGATCGGCGCGCGGCTGGTCGAGGAACTGCTCGGACGCATCCAGTCGGGCGTCGCGGTGTGACGCCGCAGACGCTCGACCGCGTCCTCACCTCCTACCGCATCGGCGACCCGTCCGGCGCCTATCCCATTTTCGATGCGTTTGCCTCGACGGCAAGTCCCGGACGCTGGAACACCGCCAAAAGTCCCGTCCTCTATACGAGCGAGCATTATTCGACCGCGCTTCTCGAAAAGCTCGTCCACGCGAACGGCATCCTGCCGCCGAACCAGCACTTCATCGAAATAACCATCCCCAACAAGACGACCTACGAGGTGCTCGATCAAGCCGCACTGCCAGACTGGGCGGACGCGAGCGCCACCTCAAGCAAGGCCTTCGGCGAGGCCTGGCAGCAGAGCGGGCGCTCGCTTCTCCTCATCGTGCCGAGCGTTGTCGCGCGTCCGGACCGCAATTTCCTCCTCAATCCGCACCACCCCCAGTTCGGCAAGCTACAGCCGTCCCTGCATCAGCCGGTGTGGTGGGATCGCCGCCTGCTCGGAGCCGCGACAGAGTCTTGAGCCGCGGCCCGCGGTCGAGCCTCAATTTCAACGTCGGCGAGAGCTGGCACGTCGCCACAAGCTCAGGCCGCTCGGATGGCCGATATGCGCCGGGAGCTAACCTCGGCGCTTACTCTAGTGTCCCGATACGGAAGTTCGTCTCACCTGGAAATAACCGTCATTGCGAGCGCA
>DATEQI010000446.1:0-8713 GCA_035272805.1 Alphaproteobacteria bacterium
GCCGACAATTAACGCGCCGGCAAGGTTTGGCATCCCGGGCGACATCGTCCCGGTGCACGGGCGAGATAATGGCGCGTCAGAAGACCAAGAGCGGTTTTACATTCAGTGGAATTGGCACCCCCTCACCCAGCTCCGGGTAAGGCTCGGCTTCGCCTCGCCAACCCTTCGCAACCCTCTCCCCCTTCAGGGGGAGAGGGTAGGGTGAGGGGGAACGTTTTTTTCACTTATCCAGCAAATGCTCTAATGTTTCGCCGTGGCACTATAAGCAAATGTGAACGAGCGCACGGGCGCGAGTGAGCTCGGCATCGCTGTCGATCAAGATCAGGGTTGCGTCCATCACACCGTCTCCGCATCTATTTTGTCGTATTCGGCATGCGTGCCAAAGAATCGAATGGCCAGGGACGCGATGTCGACGCGGCGCCCCCAAGAGCCCCCCACGACGCGGGCAGTGAATACCGAACGCCTCGTGTCTACGGTCTCGGCCGATCGGGCAAGGTGGCGAGGAGCGTCGCTCGGCAGCCTGCCGTCCAACGAGCAACGGCGCCGCAAAGCAGGAATGGATGCCCTGAGGTCACTAAAACGTGCTTTGGCGAAAATTGGCGCGCCCGAGGGGATTCGAACCTCTGACCTTTGCCTCCGGAGGGCAACGCTCTATCCAGCTGAGCTACGGGCGCGCGGGGACTGGACGTCCTAAGGGCTTTCATACTGCAAAGCGGCGGCCGATGCAAAGACCCTGGCGCCGGGAGACCGGCCTGCGAGGTGCGCTGCTGCGGCGGATAAGGTGCTGCCCCTAGCCCGTCTCCGCCGCGCGCTCGCAAGTGCGCCAGAGCTCCTCCGGCACGCGGCTCAAGAGCCAGCAATGGACCGCGTGCACGAGCTCGTCGCGCCAGGAGAGGCGGCCGGGACGGTAGTGGGGAGAGGCGAGGCCCTGCTGCTGGCGCTCGAGCATGGCCACGTCCTCATGCGCCACGCGCTCCCGGCGCTCGTAATAGCGCGCGGCACTCGCGGCAAAGCTTGGCAGTGCTGCGGTCTCTTTGGGGAAGCAGCCGCCGAGCGAGAGGATGGTGCGCTCGGGGGCGAGCGTCCGTCATGCTGTCCCTCGAAGACACGAAACCGTCTCCCGCCCTCCCGACAGGAGAGCGCTTCGTTGCGCTCGCGCGGCCAGTCGCAGAGTCAACGGATGATCGCCGGCCCCGGTGCCTGCGGCAAGCTACTGGGCGACCCCTGATACGCAGCAAGTGCTGGGGGTTGCCTGGGGCACCGCATTCTTGAGCCAGCAGCGCGCGTTCGGGCCCTGGATTCCCGGTTGGACGAAAGTGAAGGCAAGGCACGACATGTCGGCGAGGCAGGCGTTCCGGCACTGCTCGGGTGTGCCGCCGGGAAGCTCGAGGCTGCGCATGTCGGATCCCCTGCGGTTGACGCCATATTCGAGTGTTGCCTGTCGCGTCGCGCCGGGGGGCGTTGCGCCGCCGGCGGGGGCAGCTTGGGCCGACGGCGGCGGAGAGCTTGCGCTGGCGCTGGCAGCGCCGCACGTGACCGCGTCAATACGGGCGCAATTCGCGCCATTGCAGACTTGGCCCGAGCCGATGACGCGGGTCGGCGGGGCATGGGGCTGCCGCGTGAAGTCGATGGCCGCGGCGAAGCCCTGCGACTGGCAAAAGGCGTCCGCGGCCGGCTTGCCGCAATCCCTGGCCCAAGTGCGGCAAAAGTCGAGGGCGACGCCCTCGACCAGCGGATTGTCGAAGTGGCGTGTTGCGGGCACCCCACCGCTCGCGGGCGGTTGGGCCGCCTGGGCGGGAACGCCGGCGGAGGCCGCTTGGACCGGCGGCGGAGCGCTTGCGCCGCCGCTGGCAGCGCCGCAGGTGATCGCGACCATACGGGCGCAAATCGGTTTATCGCAGACCTGGCCCGAGGCGATGACGCGGGTCGGTGGGGCATGGAACTGCGGCGTGAAGTCGATGGACGCGGCAAAGCCCTGCGACTGGCAAAAGGCATCCGCGGCGGGCTTGCCGCAATCCCGCTCCAAGAGGCGGCAGTAGTCGAGGGCCATGCCCTCGACCATCGGATTGTCGAAGCGGCGTGTTGCGGGCACCCCACCACTCGCGGGTGGTTGGGCCGCCGGGGCGGGAACGCCGGCGGAGGCAGCTTGGGTCGGCGGCGGAGAGCCTGCGCCGCCGCTCGCGGGTGCCCGGGCCACCTGGGCGGGAACGCGGACAAAGTCAGCTTCGGCCGGCGGCGGCGCCAAGGCCTGTTCGCCGGCTGCGGCCGGCAAGGTGCTCTCGCCTGTCTTCGCCGGCGGCGGCTCGCTCGGCACCGCGGCGACGGACGGCGCGGCCGGCGCCGGGGAAGCTGCGCTGCTGGCTGCCGCCACGGATTCCGCCTCGGGGCTTTTCGGCGGCGGCGCCGAGGCCTTTTCGCCGGCTGCAGCCGGCAAGGTGCTTTCGCCTGTCTTCGCCGGGCTCGCCTCGCTCGGCACCGCGGCGGCTGAGGGTGCTGGCGGCGCCGGGGAGGCTGCGCTGCCGGCTGCCGCCGGGGATTGCGCTGCGGTGCTCTTCGGCGGCGGCGTCTCGCTCTGCACGGCAATGGCAACACTCGGCAGCGGCGGCGCGCGCGCCGTTTCAGGCGCCGGCGCTTTCGCCGAGTAGAACCACCATCCCGCCGCGAGCACTGCCAGGACGAGGAGGGCGGCGGCACCGGCCGGGAGCCAGGCCGGCACGGGGCGGCGGGCGGGAGCGGGTGCCGCAATTGCGGGCGCGCTCAATTTCTCGGCGACGCCCGGCGCTGCCGGGGGGACTTGCAACAGCGCCTTCACGGTATCGGCCAGGCGCCGGAGGTGGTTCTCAAGCGGCGGGGTGAGGGCGTCGAGCCAATGGACGGTACCGATGAAATATTCCAGCGACCGCGTCGGCGCGATGTCCTCTATGCGCAGCGGGATGACCGGAATGCCCTTGCTGACGGCACGCTCGACCTCGCGCCGGATCTGGGGTGAATCGTTGGCGCTTGCCGAGAAGATCAAGATCATCGCCCGGCAATCGGCGATGGCCGAGACGATGGCTTCGCCCCATTCGGCGCCGGGCACGATGTCGCGCGGTGCGATCCAGCAACGGATGCCGGCGGCCTCGAGCGTCGCACATGCCGCATCGGCCGTCGGCTTGTCCTGGGTCGAATAGCTGATGAACAGGTCGTGGGCCATGGTCGAGAGAGCCCGCGCGTTTCGCTTCGACCGGCATAGGGCGGATCACCGCCGACGCCGCAAGCACATGCCTAGCATAGCAACAAGCAGCCGCCGGTTAAAGGGAACCGCAATATTTAAACGGCCTCAGCGGGCTACTCCTTGCCGAGTGCCGAGCGGTCGGTCTTGTCCGCGCCGGAGGGGAGCGGCGCCTTGGGGTCCTCGAGCCACGCGAGCGCGTCCTGCCACACGATTTTCGCCTCGAGGTCGCGCAGCAGCAGGTGATAGCCCTTGGGATAGATGGCGATGCGGCGCAACTCTTTCGGATCGGGCGCCAGGGCCTCGATCATGTCGAGCGTCGGCCCCTTGGGGATGATCTCGTCGTGCTCGCCATAGAGGATGAGAAGCGGGATGTCGTCGAGCTTCTGCGAGGCGGCGAGTGCTGAGTCCATCAGATTGACGAGGCCCCAGATCGTGTCGACGCGCGTCTCCTTGATGACGAGAGGGTCTTTCGCGAGTGCTATGAGCATCTCGCGGTTGTCCGACGGCGTGATGTGGAGGCCCTCTCCCGTGAGGCGGTGCCAGGGCACCGTATGGGCGCCGAGAAAAAGGAGAACGCGCTTGCCGAGGTCCATGGCGGCGCGGCCCCACACCGCGGGAGCCGCGAGGATGGCGCCGGCCACCCGTGGGCGGTCCGCGCGCGCGAGCGCCGTCATCACGACGGCACCCCCCATGCTCTCGCCGAGGAGATAGATCGGCTTATCCGGATGGCGCTCGCGGACGAGGCGCACCATGGCATCGAGGTCGTCCACGAGTGCCTCCGCACCCGGCCACATTCCGACATTGGGCGCGCGGCCGAAGCCGCGCTGGTCGTAGGCATAGGTGGCGATGCCGTGCTTCGCCCACCACGCGCCGGGCATGGCGAAGGCGTTGGAATAGTCGTTCATGCCGTGGAGCGCGATGACGATCGCCTTGGGCTCGTCCGGGTTGGGCAGCCAGCGCCGGATCGGCAGCTTGACCCCGTCGGCAGTGAGGAGAGCGTCGGCCTCGAGTGCCGGCGGCCGCACCGCGAGCCCGGGGGTCTCGCTCTGCGGCGCGCAGGCGGCAACGCCGAGGCTCGCGAGCAGAAGGGCGGCGACGGCCGCACCGCCGCGAGGGTGCTGCCTCATCGCCGCCCGCTCGCGTCGGACGCGTCCTCGCGCGGCCGCTCGCGCGTGATCTCGAGAAAAAGATCCTCGAGGTCCGCCTCGGTGGTCGTGAGATCGGCGATGCCCAGGCCGGCGTCGCGAAGGGCGGTGAGAATGTCGCGGATGCGGGTCTGGCTGGGGCGGTAGTGGAAGACGAGGCGGCGCGGACTCGCGAGCTCCACGTCGAAGGCGGCAAGCGGGGCCGGAATGGCGGCCAGATCCTGGCTGAGGATCACCGCGAGCTCCTTGCGGTCGAGGCGCCTGATGAGCGCGTCCTTGCTGTCGCAGGCGATCACGCGGCCATGGTTGATGATGGCGATGCGGTCGCAGAGCAGCTCCGCCTCCTCGAGGTAGTGGGTGGTCAAGAGGATCGTGGTGCCGTTGCGGTTGAGCTCCTGCACGTGCGCCCACAGCTGTCGGCGCAGCGCCACGTCCACGCCCGCCGTCGGCTCGTCGAGGACGAGAACGGGCGGGTTGTGCACCATCGCCTTCGCCACCATGAGGCGGCGGCGCATGCCGCCCGAGAGCGTGCGCGCATAGGCGTCTGCTTCGGCCGAGAGCCCGACGGCCGCGAGCAGCTCGTCCGTCACGCGCTCGGAGGGCGGGATGCCGTAGAGCCCGGCTTGGAGATCGAGGAGCTCGCGCGGCGTGAAGAAGGCATCCAGGTTGAGCTCCTGCGGTACCACGCCGATCGCGGCGCGCGCCGCGCGCGGCTCGGCGTCGATGTCGATGCCCCAGATGTGGGCGCGGCCCGAGCTTTTGACCACGAGCCCGGCGAGGATGTTGATGAAGGTCGATTTGCCGGCGCCGTTGGGCCCGAGGAGGCCGAAGAGCGAGCCGCGCGGAATCCTCAAGTCCACGTCCTTGAGCGCATGCTTGCCTTGGCCGCGGCCGCCGCTCGCGCGATAGACCTTGTTGAGCCCAGCGGCCTCGACGGCGTAATCGGGCAGGCTTACCGGTGGGCTCTCTTGCTGCGGGAGGGACTCAGCTGGCATGGCCGGCGCGGGCGCCGCTCGATCGCTGTTGATTGTGGGCCGGCAATGGGTATCATCCGGCCGCGGGCCCGGTCAACGCCGGAGCCGGGGCCGGCAAAGAGCCGCGGCAGGAAATCCAGAGAAGAGGCGAGAGGCATGGTCGAGGCGCCAATCCCCGCACCCCTTGAGGTCATCGAGGTGAGCGAGACCGAGGTTGCCTGCGACGGCGGCGAGGGTGCCTTGGGCCATCCGCGCGTCTTCCTCGCGATCGGCGAGAGTGGCGAGATCGTGTGCCCCTACTGCGACCGCGTCTTCAAGCTCAAGGACGGCGTCAAGCCCGCCGGGCATTGAAGGCGCTGCTCGGCAAAGCAAAGCGCCGATCGAGGACACCATGCCGCTCTCGCACGTGCTCGTTGCGCGGCTGCACGGGTACGGCATGAACGAGCTCGCCAAGCCCCACTTCGATCACGATACCACCAAGTTCAAGGAGGTGACCGGTAGCGGCAAGGGCCAGATCGGTTTCGCCGAAGTGCCCCTCGACAAGGCCTGCGCGTACGCCGCGGATGCCGACGTGATGCTCAGGTTGTGACACGCGCTCAACGCCGGAAGCCTTGCGGACGGCGCCTTTTGGCTTCCCCGTACCCAGTAGAATGTTGTCTTTCTTGATCATCTGGGGAATGTAGGACTAGGATTAAATCGGATGCACGTAAAAGGTGTGCCGTTCAGAGAGGCCGCGGATGTCGGACGATGTCGATGCCTTGGGCGCTTATCTCAAGCGCGCGAAACGTGCAGTGGCTCGGTTCGCCGGGGAGCCCCAAATCCGCCCGCATTTCGAGACCCTCAAAGAGGCCGAGGCCCCCTATATGGAGAAGCTCCGCACGGCTAAAGTGAAGGTGGGCCCTAAACTTCGGCGAATTGAGATGATCGTCGGCACGCTTGAAGGTGCTGCCCGCAGTCGGGACATCGCCGGAGTAACCGCTAATTTGATCGAGCTCATGTCGGCGCTGCCGGGCGGTCCCGTCAGAGGCTTGCCGCCTCCGAAGCCAAGGATACCGGCGCTGCCAGGCGGTCCTGTCAGAGGCTTGCCGCGTCCGAAGCCAAAGCGCCCAAAGAGGTAACGCTCTCGGCCATGTTGATGACTTACCTTTAGGACCGGTGTGGGTAAATGCTCGGCAGCTTGCCCAAGCTCCTGGACAGGAATTTCGTCATCGGATTTTTTCTGCCCGCGTTGCTGGCCGTTTTTGGCGCCGCGTGGGCCTTCCCGAACTTGTCGCTCCTCGACCCGGTCCGCAATCTGTCGGCAGGCGAGAAGAGCCTCGGTGACTTAACCTATCTTGGCTTGGCCATTTGGGTCCTGGCTGTCCTGCTGATGACCAGCAATCGCCTCCTATATGGCATGCTGGAAGGATACTTACCCCCGTCCTCGTGGCTGATAGTAGGGAGGTGGTGCCACCGTCGACGCTTTGAACGGCTAAAGATCCCATATGATGAGCTCATGGAACAGTGGCAGACCGCTACCGACAACGGACAGGATTTTCCCGCCAGTATGCAGGCCGAAGCGGCGAAATTGCGAAGAACGCTTGTTACCAGCTATCCGAGTACGAGAGCGGAAATTATGCCGACCCGCTTTGGGAACGTCATTCGCTCCTTTGAGGTATATCCGAACGAGGTGTACGGCGTTGACAGCGTGACCGTCTGGCTGCGACTGGCATCGGTCATCCCCAAGGATTACACGGCGTTATTGGATGATGCCCGGGCTCAGGCCGATTGCTTCGTGAATCTGACGCTTCTCGCGCTGCTGATCGGCCTGGCATCCCTGGCCGCTGCCGGCTACGAAGCCGACTGGCGCATGATTCCAGATTGGAATGCGCTGACACTGAACGGGGTCTTGATCCCCTTCGGCCGCGCCGGCTTGCGCCACGTCGCCTTCGCCGCGGGCTCGGTAGCATTTGCCGCTATCTTCTATTGGAGGGCGATCGATCGCGCAAGCGCCTGGGCGGATCTCGTTAGGAGCGCCTTCGATTGTTATCTGCCGGCGCTCATCAAGCAACTTGGTTACGCGGTCCCGCCGACAGATGTCGAGCGCCGGGAGTTCTGGGGCGAATTTAGCGCGCTGATCACCTACGAACGGCCAATGACGCCGGACCGATGGCCGCTGGCGAGCGAAGTCGGGGCAGCCAAGGAGAAGCCCGAATCCGATAAGGGCGATGTCGGGTAGAGAAGAAGCGAGGGGTATGGTCGAGGCGCCAATTCCCGCACCCGTTGAGGTCGTCGAGGTGACCGAGACCGAGGTTGCCTGCGACGGCGGCGAGGGTGCCTTGGGCCATCCGCGCGTCTTCCTCGCGATCGGCGAGAGTGGCGAGGTCGTGTGCCCCTATTGCGACCGCGTCTTCAAGCTCAAGGACGGCGTCAGGCCCGCCGGGCATTGAAGGCGCTGCTTCGCTATATCCTCATCCTTCGAGACGCGTCGCATGCGCGACGCTCCTCAGGATGAGGACTCGGCGCTTAGGGTTTCACCTCATCCTCATCCTTCGAGACGCGTCGCATGCGCGACGCTCCTCAGGATGAGGACTCGGCGCTTAGGGTTTCACCTCGTCCTGAGGAGCCGCCGCAGGCGGCGTCTCGAAGGATGAGGTGAAACTGACCCATTACCGGCCGGCGATAGCCCCTCGACTCTCCAGCCGCGATCCGTCATCTTCGCTTGCCGTGAGCATGCCTCCAAGTCCGCGAGCGCCGGCCATGATCGGCACCCCCACAGCCGATTCCGAGTTCAAGCCGCGTCACGTCTGTCTGGTGGACGGCTCGGGCTACGTCTTCCGCGCCTTCCACGCGCTCCCCCCGATGACGCGGCCGGACGGCACGCCGGTCAACGCCGTCTTTGGCTTCACCACCATGCTGATGAAGCTCATCTCGGAGAGCGACGCGGATTGCATCGCCGTGATCTTCGATGCGGCGCGCGCGACCTTCCGCAACGAGATCTATCCCCAATACAAGGCGCACCGTCCCGAGGCGCCCGAGGAGCTCATCCCGCAGTTCCCGCTCGTGCGCGAGGCCGCGCGCGCCTTCAATCTGCCGGCGATCGAGCAGGGCGGCTACGAGGCCGACGATCTGATCGCGACCTATGCGCGGCTCGCGCACGAGGCGGGGGCCAAGGTCACCATCGTCTCCTCCGACAAGGACCTCATGCAGCTCGTGCGCGACGGCATCGAGATGCTCGATCCCATCAAGGGCAGGCCGATCGGTCCCGCCGAGGTCGCGGAGAAGTTCGGCGTGCCGCCCGAGAAGGTGGTCGACGTGCAGGCGTTGGCCGGCGATTCGGTCGACAATGTGCCGGGGGTTCCCGGCATCGGTGTGAAGACCGCGGCCCAGCTCATCAACGA
>DATEQI010000447.1:0-3185 GCA_035272805.1 Alphaproteobacteria bacterium
GCGCCCGAAAGGCGCCACCCGTCCGCGGTCTCGACCGCCGTCGTCCTGATGGAGGAGAGGTCCGAGCCCGCCTCCGCTTCCGTGAGCCCATAGGCGCAGCGCCGCTTGGCCTCGAGCAGCGGGCGCAAGTAACGCCTGTGCTGCTCGGCGCTGCCGTGCTCGGCGAGCAAGGTGCCGACGAGCTCGATCAGCCCGCATTGGTCGGCAATCGAGGAATAGCCGCGGCCGAGCTCCTCCATGACGAGCGCGTAGGAGAGCACGTCCGCACCCGCGCCCCCGAGCGCCTCGGGGAGCGTGATGCCGAACATGCCGAGGGCCGCCATCTTGTCGTAGAGCTCGGCGGGGAAGCGCTCGGCATCGTCGAGCTCGTTCGCGATCGGGCGGATCTCGCGCTCGGCGAAGCTGCGCGCCGTCTCGCGCATCATGCGGTGGCGCTCGTCCGGCTCCCGCTCGATCTCGATTTGCGCCATCATCGCCTCCGCCCCCTTGCCGGGTCTCCGCCGCCCCATGCCTCGATCAGAGAGAGAGGAAGGGCGAGGAGGCGCATCGTAATCAGGAATTGACACCTCGTCACGGAAAACCTTAGAACGATCTAAAATGAGAGGGGCGGGGAGGGAAAGCTGAGCACGCCGCCGGGCCGTCGGTCTCTTTGCGCGCTCTCCGGGAGCGAGTGAGCCATGCTGCGCTACGTCGTCTCCCGGCTGGGGCTGTCGGCCGTCATGGCGCTCCTGGCGACGCTCGTCATCTTTCTCATCGCCAATACCGTTCCCGGCGATCCGGTGCTCGCCCAGCTCGGCGACGTTGCCGCCTCGAACAAGGAGTTCGTCGCCGCCTGGCGCGCCAAGTACGGCCTCGATCTGCCGTTGTGGGAGCGCTATTTCGTCTTCCTCAAGGGTCTCGTCCACGGCGATCTCGGCATCTCGATCGCCTCGCAGCGGCCCGTGCTCGACGACATCGAGCAGTTTGCACCTGCGACGCTCGAGCTTGCCAGCGTCGGCTTCCTGCTGGCACTCGTCGTCGGCATCCCGCTCGGCATCATCGCCGCGGTGCGCCGCGACAGCTGGATCGATCACTCGGCGCGCCTCATCTCGCTCGTCGGCGTCTCCTCGCCCACCTTCTGGCTCGCCTTCATCATGTTGGCACTCTTCTACGGCGGGCTCCAGATCGCTCCTGGGCCCGGCCGCCTCGATCCCATCGCCTTCCCGCCGCCCTTGACGACCGGGCTCTACCTCGTCGATACCGCGCTCGCGGGCGACTGGGCGGCCTTCCGCGATGCCTTGGCACACCTCATCCTGCCTTCGCTCGTGCTCGCGGCGGCGACGCTCGGTCTCCTCACGCGCACGACGCGCGCGAGCATGCTCGAGAGCATGCAGCAGGACTATGTCCGCATGGCGCGCGCGAAGGGCCTGAGCGAGTGGCGCGTCGTGCTCGGCCACGTGCTGCCCAACGCGCTCATCCCGGTCGTGACCTTGGGCGGGCTCGCCTACGCGAACCTCTTGACCGGTGCCGTAATGACGGAGACGGTCTTCTCCTGGCCCGGCCTCGGCCGCTACACCTTCACCAGTGCCGCCGCCCTCGACTTCCCGGCCATCATGGGCATTACGCTTATCGTCGCGGTTACCTACCTCGTCATCAATCTCCTGATCGACATCAGTTACGCGCTCATGGACCCGCGGGTGGTGCGATGACGGCAACAGCCGCCCGTTCGGCCTTGGCGGCGGCTTCGGCCCCGCTGCCCGCCTCGCGCAGGCGGCGCTGGCTGCGGCGCTACGGGCTTGCGAGCCTGGGGGCCGCGATCATCCTCGCCTGGATCCTGGTGGCGCTTTTCGCACCCCTGATCTCGCCCTATCTGCCCGACACGGTCGAGGTCACCAAGCGGCTCCAGCCGCCCGAGGCCGCTCATTGGCTCGGCACCGACGCGCTCGGGCGCGACGATCTCACGCGCCTGCTCTACGGCGCGCGCATCTCGCTCTCGACCGGCTTCATCGTCGTCGTCGTGGGTGCCGTCTTCGGCACGCTCTTGGGCGGGATCGCCGCCTATGCGCGGGGTGCGGTCGAGGAGCTCATCATGCGGGCGACCGATCTCGTGCTCTGCTTCCCGCCGATCATCCTGGCCCTCGCGATCGCGGCTGCGCTCGGCATCGGCACCACCAATACCATCATCGCCATGCTCGTCGTGTGGTGGCCGAAGTTCGCGCGGCTGGCGCGGAGCCTCGTGCTGGTCCAGCGCTCGCACGAGTACGTCGAGGCGGCAACCGTCGTGGGCCTCACGCCGGCGCGCATCCTCCTCCGCCACATCATCCCGAACGCGATCGGCCCGCTGGTCGTGCTGGTGACGCTCGACGTCGGCAACGCGATCATCACCTTCGCCGGCCTCTCCTTCCTCGGGCTCGGCGTGGTGCCGCCGACGCCCGAGTGGGGCTCCATGGTGGCCGAGGGGCGCGAGCTCGTCGAGCAATGGTGGGTCGCGGCCTTTCCCGGGCTTGCCATCCTCACCGTCGTGCTCGGCTTCAATTTCCTCGGCGACGGCATCCGCGATTGGCTCGACCCCAAGGCGCGCCGGCGATGACGGCGGCACAACCTAACGGGCGGAGCGAAACCCCGGTGCTCGAGGTGCGCGATCTCAAGACGCAGTTCTTCACCGACGAGGGCATCGTGCACGCGGTCGACGGCGTCAGCTTCTCGGTCGCGGCGGGCGAGACGCTCGGCATCGTCGGCGAGTCGGGCTCGGGGAAGAGCGTCACGGCCCTCTCGCTCATGCGCCTCCTCGAGGAGCCGAGCCGCATCACGGGCGGCGAGATCCGCTTCCAGGGCCGCGACGTGATGGCGATGACGCCGGGCGAGCTGCGCGCACTCCGCGGCGGGGGCATCGCCATGGTCTTCCAGGACCCGATGACCTCGCTCAACCCGGTGCTGCGCATCGCGCGTCAGCTCGTCGAGACCATGGTCGCGCACGGGCGCTACACGGCGGACGCGGCGGCCGAGCGCGCGGTCAAGCTGCTCGGGCGCATGGGCATCACGGCACCCGAGCGCGCGATTAAGAGCTATCCGCACCAGTTCTCGGGCGGCATGCGCCAGCGCGTGGCGCTGGCCATCGGCATGAGCAACGACCCGGCCCTCCTCCTCGCCGACGAGCCCACCACGGCGCTCGACGTGACGATCCAGGCCCAGATCCTCGATCTCCT
>DATEQI010000448.1:0-2973 GCA_035272805.1 Alphaproteobacteria bacterium
CTGCGGACATTGCGTCGCGTCGTCGCAACTGGGACGAGAGGGCGCGCCGCACCGGCCCGGGAGCCCGAACTCACCCGCCCCGCGCCGCCTTCGGCCGCGACGAGGGCTATGTGACGGCCAGCCCCCAGCTTGCGGCAAGTCCTTTGCATCGCGGCCATCGCACGGCGATCCCGCGCCGGGAAGCGTTGATCCTGCAGGCCGCGCTCAACCACCCGTGGCTTCTTCACGACCGCCTGGAGGAATTGGCCGAGACCGAATTCCGCCACGCCGATGTGAGGAAGCTGAAAACCGCCCTGATCGACGTCCTCGCCCATCAGTTCGGCCACGAGTTCGGCCGTGACGGGGAAGTCCACCGGGCGGAAATTATCGCCGAGCTCACCCGCCGGGGCTTTGCCGACCTCTTGATCCGCATCGAACGCACGATCACCACGCCCTCGGTCTGGGGGGCGCAGCCGCACGCGGCCGCCGCCGATGTTTTGCTGACTTGGAAGCAGCTTCTCGCCTTGCATCGGCAATGGCATTCCCTAACTAGGGAACTGAAGGACGCGGAACTGGCGCTCGGCCAGGACAACACCGAGACGAACTACTCGCGGTTGCGCGACGTAAAGGCCCGGCTATCCACAATCGATGGAACCGAAGCCCTGATCGAGGGTTTCGGCGACCAGTCTGGCCGCCCGTCGCGTTCGCTGTGAGCGTCGGGTGCCCGGCGCCCCGGCGCCCGGCGCTGGACGCCCCGACAGCGGGGGGAATAAGAGGGCGCTCGCGGTTGAACAGGGTTAGTCGGAGCTTAACGGAGTTCCGAGACAAGTAAGGGGCCTTGATTCGGGGGGTGCCGCGATGGCGCTGCTCTTTTTTGGCCGTTGGCCGGGCGCCGAGACCTAAAGGCCGGCCCGGAATGCCGTCCGTCTGCCCGGCGTGGCGAGTGACCATAGGGTAGGGGCCAAGAAGGGCCAAAGTTGCGTGTGGCAGGGACAGGCGTTCGTGGAGACAGACATGGCAAGCAAGAGCGTGGGCACCAAGACGGTCGCGAGCAAGGCCAAAGCCGCCTTGCAAAAGTCCGCCCCGCAAAAGGAAGGCGAGGCGCCGGAGAAGGAGGCGCCCGAGACCCCCGATGCCCCGCTGCCGCTGCTCGATCTTTCCGACGCCGCCGTCAAGAAGATGATCAAGCAGGCCAAGAAGCGCGGCTATGTCACTTATGAACAACTCAATTCGGTCATGCCGTCGGAGGAGGTGACCTCCGAGCAGATCGAGGATGTACTGGCGATGATGAGCGAGATGGGTATCAACGTCGTGGAAACCGAGGAGGCGGAAGCCGAGGAGGAAGAAGGCGCGCGCGAGGAGCCCGAAGAGGAGGAGGCCGAGGCCGGCGAACTGGTCGAGGTCACGCCGAAAGCGCCCGCCAAGTCCGAAGCGAAGGAGCCGACCGAGCGCACCGACGACCCGGTGCGGATGTATCTGCGCGAGATGGGTTCCGTCGAGCTGCTTTCGCGCGAGGGTGAGATCGCCATCGCCAAACGCATCGAGGCCGGCCGCGAGGCCATGATCGCCGGCTTGTGCGAGAGCCCGCTCACCTTCCAGGCCGTCATCATCTGGCGCGACGAATTGAACGAAGGCAAAGTTTTCCTGCGCGACATCATCGATCTCGAAGCGACCTATGCCGGCCCCGACGCCAAGGCGGTGACGCCCGTGGTGACGCCCGCCATTCCTCCCGGCGATCCGCCGGGGGTGGCGGGGATGGCGGGGGTGGTGGGCGTGGCGCCGGTCCCCGGCGTCTCCGGCGTCCCCGGCGTCCCCGGCGTGCCGGGCTTCGTGCCGCAGCCGCCGGAGGCGATAGCGCCGCCTTCGGCGCCGCCGGCCGCCACGCCGTTCAAGCCCCAAGGGGTCGGTGCGGTCGGTGCGGTCGGAGGGGTTGCGGGCGTTGCGGGCGAAGCCGACGGCGAGGAAACCCTCGGGGAAGCCGTGCTTGGCGAGCCCGACCTCGACGAGGACGACCTCGAAAACTCGATGTCGCTCGCCGCCATCGAGGCCGAGCTCAAGCCCAAGGTGCTGGAGACCTTCGACACCATCGCCGATACCTTCAAGCGGCTGCGCCGCCTCCAGGATCTCGACATCCAGAACAAGCTCAAGAACGAGTCGCTCTCGCCCGCGCAGGAGCGCAAGTCGAAGAAGCTCAAGGAAGAGATCATCCAGGAAGTCAAATCGCTGCGGCTCAATCAGGCGCGCATCGATGCGCTGGTCGAGCAGCTCTATGACATCAACAAGCGCCTCGTCGGCCACGAGGGCCGGCTGATGCGGCTCTCCGAGAGCCACGGCGTCATCCGCGAGGACTTCCTCAAGAACTACCAGGGCTCCGAGCTCGACCCGCGCTGGCTCAACCGCGTCTCCAAACTCTCCGCCAAGGGCTGGAAGAATTTCGTCGCCCGCGACAAGGACCGCATCAAGGAGCTGCGCACCCAGATCCACACGCTCGCCTCGGAAACCGGGCTCGAGATCGGCGAGTTCCGCAAGATCGTGCACATGGTGCAGAAGGGCGAGCGCGAGGCGCGCCAGGCCAAGAAGGAGATGGTGGAGGCGAATTTGCGCCTGGTCATTTCCATCGCCAAGAAATACACCAACCGCGGCCTGCAATTCCTCGATCTGATCCAGGAAGGCAATATCGGCCTGATGAAGGCGGTCGATAAATTCGAGTACCGCCGCGGCTACAAGTTCTCGACTTACGCCACCTGGTGGATTCGCCAGGCGATCACCCGCTCGATCGCCGATCAGGCGCGCACCATCCGCATTCCCGTGCACATGATCGAGACCATCAACAAGATCGTGCGCACCTCGCGCCAGATGCTCAACGAGATCGGCCGCGAGCCGACGCCGGAGGAATTGGCGGAAAAGCTCGGCATGCCGCTGGAGAAGGTGCGCAAGGTTCTCAAGATCGCCAAGGAGCCGCTGTCGCTGGAAACCCCGATCGGCGACGAGGAG
>DATEQI010000449.1:0-3814 GCA_035272805.1 Alphaproteobacteria bacterium
GCGGGCAGGATGGCGACCGAGCCCGGCCAGCTCACCACCGTCTTGGCGGACCAGATCACCACGTGCAGGCCCCAGCCCATGGCGGGCAACGCCGCTCCCTCGAGGCCAAAAGGCAGCAGCAGGAAGGCGACGATCGCCCACGGCATCACCCACAGCGCCGTCACCGGCACGGCGATGAGGTTGGTGACGAAGCCGAAGGCGGCCAGGCGATCGAAGTGATAGACCGAGTAAGGGATGGTCGCCATGCTGGTGATCAGGCTGGTAAAGGCGACGCCGGTCAGGTAGAGCAGAGGGACGCGCCACCATCCCTCGCCCGCGACCCAGCGCAGCACAGGCTGGCGCAAGCTTTCGTATGCGGCGAGCAAGGCGACCACGGCCGAGAAGGAGAGCTGGAAGCTCGGCCCGGTGATGCTCTCGGGCTCGATGGCGAGGATGGCGACCGCGGCCCAGCACAGCATGCGCATGGAGATCGAGGTGCGGTCGAGCAGCACGCCAAGCAGCACCACGCCGGTCATGATGAAGGCGCGCTGGGTCGGCACCGTAGCGCCCGTAATGAGCAGATAGAAGGCGGCCCCGGCGAGTGCCGCGAAGGCCGCCCACTTCTTGATCGGATAACGCAGCGCGAGGGGCGGAATGAGCGCCAAGAGCGCGCGCACGCCGAAGAAAAGCGCGCCCGTCACCATGCCGAGGTGAAGGCCGGCGATGGCAAGGAGATGGGCCAATCCCGAATTCCGCATGGCCTCGATCACGTCGGGCGGAATGGCGCCCCGCTCGCCGGTCATGAGAGCGGCGGCGATGCCGCCTTCCGCACCCGGCAGCTCGGTCGTCACGCGCTGGGCGATGCGATCGCGCAGTGCCGCGAGCGAGAGCGCAAAGCCGCTCGACCGCTTCGGCTCGACGGAGATGCGGCCATAGGCGTAGCCCACGGCGCCGAGCCGGAGATAATAGGCATGACGTTGAAAATCGAAGGCACCGGGTGCTATCGGCGCCGCCGGTGGAAGCAGCACCGCGCGCAAGCGCACCTCATCGCCGGGACTGAGCTCCGTGGTCGAATCCCTCAGGCGCACGCGAATACGTGCCGGCGTGCGCTCAGGTGCCAGGCGCTCCACCAGCGGCCGGTCGAGAGTGACGCGCCGGCCTCGGGGAAGTTGCTCGACTTCGACGACGCGGCCGCTCAGCGCTACGGGCCCGAGCCGCTTCTCCAGCCGGGGTGCCTCCACCTGGTCCGTGCGCCAGCCCGCGATGGCAAAGCCGAGCGCGATCGCGGCGAGCGCGAGCAAGAGCGCGAGCGCGTAAGGACGCCTGCGGCAGAGGCAGGCTGCGGCGAAGAGCGCCAACGCCGCCGCGGGTGCCGGCCAGTGGCTCGGCTCGAAGGGCAAGGCAAAATAAAGGGCGACGCCCGTGCCAAAGAAGGCCGGCAGCCAGAGCGGCCAGCGCTCGCGCTCCGCCTCGAGCTCGCGCTTGGCGACTTGCGCCGCGCGCCGGACAACCCCTCCGTGCATCTCGGGGCGCACGGCTTCCGCACGCTCGCTGAGATCCGCGCCGCTCACGGCTAGACCGCCCCTCAGAGGCTCCCCAGACGGGATATGCTACAGGACGGCCCCCGTCCTGACGAGCGAGAAGGGGCGCATGGGCACCGTCGCGGCGCCCAGCGCCCCCGATTCGAGAACCACCGCCGCTGCGAGATGCACCAGATCGGCGGCTTCGCCCACCCCCGTTATCTTAGGAAGGAGGTTGGATTCCGCTCCCTTTGCTACACATGGGCCGCCTTTCCTACTTCTTATGATGGACCCTTACTCAGATCATGGCCCGTCGGCACCGCTGCGGCGGCCGCACCCACTGCCTGTCGCACAGCATAGAAGGATCCCGTGCCAGGGCTTGTTCCAGAAACAGCGTAACCCATGATGCCGTCGATCGCATTGCGGGTCACGTTGCCCGTATAGATCAAACCCGCAGGACTGGTGAAATTCCATGCAACCAGGCCCTCGACCTGAATCCAGCGGCCTCCGCCGAACTCGTAGGTCCAGCTTCCATCAGCCTTAAAGGTCCACACTGTGCTCGCATTGCTAACTGGAGGACCAGAGTCCCCCCAAGCAACAAAACCATTCCACGTGCCGACTATGCTAGTTGCATTTGACATTGACGTACTCCCTTTCTGTATCAGCCGATATTTCTCACCCGACATTCGCCGGATGGCCGCGCCGTTGAACACCCTTTCCGATCTCTGTGTATCCCCTGGCGGCAGGCTCCCCCAGGATGTGAAGCCAAGAAGGGTGGCTTGGAATGGGCGCCAGCCTTACTGGGCATCTCCGTGTACGAAAACTGTAGATTACTACTTATAAGAGTATCGTGCAAGGATAATCAGTTTGCCCCCAACTGAATGAGACATGGGAAGCAAGACGACTACAACGCTGTCAGCTGACATTCCCCAGATGACCAGGAATTCGCTGGCATGGTGAACCAATTCGGCCTTACGGACAGGCCAATTTGAGGACGCTCACCGCCCCCAGCGCAACCATGCTTCGGAGTTCGGATGATCCCCAAATTTACTGCTTATCGGCGTCATGGGGGTAAGACAGAGAACTGAGAGAAGGCGGGGGTGCCGCGTCTCGACGCTCCTCAGCACGCCTTCACATTCTTGTCGCACGCCTGGAGCTTGAAGTGAGCGTCCTCGCCTGTCCGGCTCGCATCGAAGGCACGTTGATCCGCGCAATGCGCCCGAACGAAAACGACCGGTTGGCCCTCAACGACATGCTCCTCGAGATCCGACAGAAACAGGACTTCGCAATTCTGCTCGTGCAGGAGCTGATCACGGAGATCGCTCTGCCAATCGGCTCGCGTTGGAGTGGCGAGCGAAAGCGCGGCGAAGCCGACAAGAGCGAAAAGCGTGCCCGCGATGATCGAGCGGCGAAACGCGGAAGGCGAACCGCATAGGGTCTGAAGGCGCATCTGCGAACGAGCCTCATCTATGATGTCGGCGTGGCGGATCGGGTCGCATCCGGCGCCGAACCTCGCTCCATCTCACTCTGCTTCGCAGGGAGCGAGCATTGATCTCGATCAAAGCGCTAATGCGACAGTTTGGCCGGTGCGCGAAGCCATGGGCGTAGAGCGCTCAGCACCCATCGCCTCTTGCAGACTCCCCGCGCGGGATATGCTACAGCACGGCACCTCGTCCTGACGCGTGAGGACTTGCTCATCCGATGTCCGTCGTCGTGCGCTTCGCCCCTTCCCCCACCGGCTTTCTCCATATCGGCGGGGCCCGTACCGCGCTCTTCAACTGGCTCTATGCGCGCCACTCGCGCGGGCTCTTTCGCTTGCGCATCGAGGACACGGACCGCGCGCGCTCGACCGAGGCGGCCACACGCGCCATCCTCGAAGGGCTGAGCTGGCTCGGCCTCGACTGGGACGGCGAGGTCGTCCACCAGTTCGCGCGCGCGCCCCGTCATGCCGAGGTGGCGCGCGAGCTCCTCGCGCGCGGCCGCGCCTACCCTTGCTATTGCACGCCCGCGGAGCTCGCCGAGCGGCGCGAGAAGGCGCGCGCCGAAGGCCGGGCCTCGGGGTACGACCGCCGCTGCCGCGAGCGCGATCCGCGCACCGCGCCGGCCGAGGTCCCCCCGGTGATCCGGCTCAAGGCGCCTGAGAGCGGGGAAACGGTCATCGAGGATTTGGTCCAAGGGACCGTACGGGTCGGCAACGAGCAGCTCGACGACATGGTGCTGCTGCGCGCCGACGGCACTCCCGTCTACATGCTCTCGGTCGTTGTCGACGATCACGACATGGGCATCAGCCATGTCATCCGCGGCGACGATCATCT
>DATEQI010000450.1:0-2948 GCA_035272805.1 Alphaproteobacteria bacterium
CGGGCGCGCGTGATCGAGCCGGGCTCGCGCAAGACCAGGCGCTGGCCCTCGAGCTCGGCGAGCTTGACGCTCTTGCGCGCGGCCCAGGGATGGTTGCGCTCGACGAAAAGCATGAGGCGGTCGCGCCGGAAGGGGACGGCATGGAAGCGCTCCGCGGGCGCCAAGTCGGCGAGCACCGCCACGTCGCTCTTGCGCTCGATCAGGCCGGCGAGCACCTCGTGCGAATTGCCGAAGGTGAGGGCCAACTTGATACCGGGGTAGCGGCGGGTGAAGCCGCTCAAGAGCGGGATGACGTGATAGGGCGCGTCCGCGGCCAGGCGCAGCTGGCCGCGGATGAGGCCGCGCGCGGAGAGCAGCAGCTGCTCGGCTTCCGTCTCGATGCCGAACTGCCGGCGGGTGATCTCGTGGAGCGCCTTGCCGAGCTCGGTGATCTCGACGCCGCGCCCGATCCGCTCGAAGAGCTTGACGGCGTAAGCGTCCTCGAGCTCCTTCACCTCAGCCGAGATGGTCGGCTGCGTCACGCGGAGCGCCGCGGCGGCGCGCGTGAAGCTGCCCTCGCTCGCGACCGCGTGGAAGGCGCGCAGCTGGGCGTGATTTATCGACATGGTCAATCGGTCACATAGCTTTTATCGATTTGTTTTATGCTACGCCGGCGGCGCATAAAGGACAAGAGCCGGCCCTCCCCGCACCCAGGCCGCGAAGGAAACGCCTCATGAGCAGCTCCCCCTCGATCGCTCGCCGTCCCGGCCGCGCGCTCTCGCCGAGCGGCGATCCCTGGCTCTTGACGCCGGGGCCGCTCACCACCTCGCCCACGGTCAAAGAGGCGATGCTGCACGACTTGGGCTCGCGCGACCGTCATTTCATCGCGCTCAACAGGCGCGTGCGCGAGCGCCTGCTTGCCATCGTGGCCGGCCAAGGGACGCATGTATGCGTGCCGCTCCAGGGCAGCGGCACCTTCGTGGTCGAAGCGATGATCGGTAGCTTGGTGCCGATGGACGGCAAGCTCCTCGTACTCGTGAACGGCGCCTACGGCAAGCGTATGGTGCGAATCTGCTCCTATTACGGACTCGCGCATGCCGTGCTCGAGACGCCCGAGGATACCCCGGTCGACCCGCGAGCGCTCGAGCGCCACCTCGCCGCCGAGCCCGACATCACGCACGTCGCCGTGGTGCACACGGAAACCACTTCGGGCGTGCTCAACCCGCTCGAGGAGGTGGCCGCGCTCACGGCCCGGCACGGCCGCAGCCTCCTCATCGACGCCATGAGCTCCTTCGGCGCCCTCCCGCTCGATGCGGGGAAGACCCCCTTCGATGCGGTTGTCGCCTCGAGCAACAAGTGCCTCGAGGGGGTTCCCGGCCTGGGCTTCTGCATCGCGCGCCGCGAGGCCCTCGAGCGCGCCAAGGGCAATGCGCCCTCCTTGAGTCTCGACCTCTATGACCAGTGGACCGCGATGGAGGCGAACGGCCAGTGGCGCTTCACCCCGCCCGTCCACGCCATCCTGGCCCTCGATCGCGCCCTCGACGAATTCGAGGCCGAGGGCGGGGTCGAAGGCCGCGGGCGGCGCTATCGCGAGAATTGCCGCGTGCTGGTGGCGGGCTTGCGCGCGCTCGGCTTCGAGACGCTGCTCGACGACCGCATCCAGGCGCCCAATATCGTCACCGTCAAGATGCCGGCCGACCCCAAATTCCGCTTCGAGGCCTTCTATGACCGCTTGGGCGAGGCGGGCTACGTCATCTATCCCGGCAAGCTCACCGTCGCCGACAGCTTCCGCATCGGCTGCATCGGCCGAGTGGGGCTTGAGCAGATGCGGGGCGTGCTCGACGCCATCCACGCGACACTCCGGGAGATGGGGGTCGCGAATGGCGCGCCGGCCGCTGCGGGGGCCGAGAAGAAGCGGGCGTAGGATGGGCGCCGCATGACACGGATCGAGCGCTCCGAGCGCAAGTCGCCCAAGCCTTCGCAAAGCCCCAAGCCTTCCGAGGGCCCCAAGCCCTCGGAGAGCGACGTCAATCTTTCGCCGCGCCGCGCACGCTGGGCCGCGCGCAATCTCGATGCCGCGACCCGCTCGCTCCTCGACGAGGACGCGCGCTATTTCCTCCACCAGTCGGTCTCGACCCCTTGTCTCGATGCCATCCGCAAGGCGGAAGGCATCTGGATCGAGGACGTGGCCGGCCGGCGCTACATGGATTTCCACGGCAACAACGTCCATCACATCGGCTATGGCCATCCCCGCCTCAAGGAGGCGATCAGGCGGCAGATGGACGAGCTGCCCTTCGCCCCCCGGCGCTTCACCTGCGAGGCGGCCGTCGAGCTCGCGCGCAAGCTGGCTGAGATCGCGCCGGGCACGCTCTCCAAGGTGCTCCTGGCACCCGGCGGATCGGAGGCGGTCGAGATCGCGCTCAAGATCGCGCGCGCGGCGACGGGGCGGCACAAGACGCTCTCCTTCTGGGACTCCTTCCACGGCGCCGGCTTCGCCGCGGCGAGCGTCGGCGGCGAGGAGCTCTTCCGCTCGGGCGCCATCGGTCCGCTCCTGCCGGGGGCCACGCATGTTCCGCCCTACAATTGCTACCGCAATCCCTTCGGCCCCGGCCATACCAGCCGGGCACTCCACAACGAGAGCTGCCGCACGGTCTTCGCCGGCATGGTACGTTACGCGCTCGAGAAGGAGGGCGACATAGCCGCCGTGATCGCCGAGCCGATCCGCGCCGTGCCCTATCTGCCGCCGCCCGGCTTTTGGAAAAGCGTGCGCGAGGCCTGCGACCGCCACGGCACGCTCCTCATCTTCGACGAGATCCCGACGGGGCTGGGCAAGACGGGCAAGATGTTCGCCTGCGAGCACGATGGCGTGGTGCCCGACATCCTCGTGCTCGGCAAGGCGCTTGGCGGCGGCATCCTGCCGCTCGCCGCCACCGTGACGCGCCCCGAGCTCGATGTCGGCGGCAAATACG
>DATEQI010000451.1:0-3600 GCA_035272805.1 Alphaproteobacteria bacterium
CGATTGACGATGAGACGCGAGGTGATGTCGGCAATCCGCTCGACCTCGACGAGGCCGTTCGCCTCGAGCGTCTTGCCGGTGGAGACGAGATCGACGATGCGCCGGCAAAGTCCGAGGCCGGGTGCGAGCTCGATCGCCCCGGAGAGCTCGATGCACTCGGCCTGGACGCCGCGCGCCGCGAAGTGGCGCTTGGTGATCTCGGGGTATTTGGTCGCGACGCGCACATGGCTCCAGCGCCGCGGATCGTCGCGCCTCTTGAGCTCGGCCGGCTCGGCCACGGCAAGATGGCATTTGCCGATGCCGAGGTCGAGCGGGGCGTAGATCTCCGGATAATCGAATTCCATCAGCACGTCCTTGCCGCAGACGCCCAACTGGGCGGCGTTGAAGGCGACGAAGGTCGCGACATCGAAGCTGCGCACCCGGATGATGGCGAGCCGCGGGTCGTTGGTGCGGAACCGGAGCTGGCGCGAGTCGGGATCGCCGAATGCGGGCTCCGGCACGATGCGCGCGCGCGCAAAGAGCGGGCCGAGCTCGGAAGAGATGCGCCCCTTGGGAACCGCGAGCACGAGATTTTCGTCGCCGGCCACGCCGTCTGTCTCCATTGTCGTCATCACAACCGGCTCGGCCCATGGCGGAGCCCGATTTCGCAGCCATTCCATACAGATATCGCCGCCCCAGGTCAAAAGGCGCGGCTGCCTCCGGCCCCTCAGGGCCTGAGCCGGTGCTGGGGCCGCCATCGGGTCGGCCAGGCTTCCCCGAAATCCTCGAGCCGGCAGCGGATGGCATCCGCATCGAGGCGGATGGTGCCGCCGCCCGCGAAGACGAGAAGGATGGCCGTCCCGCCCGCGGCCGCACCGCCCCGCGCCGCGGCGGCTCCTCCGGTGACGATGGCGAGGAGCTCGAGAAGGTGGTCGCGCTTGCCCTGGTCGATTCCCGCGAGGCTCACCTTGTTGACGCCCTCGAAGGTGATGGCGCAGGTGATGCGCTCGAATACGGCGTCCGAGCTCTGGGCACCCGGCGGGCTCGGCGTGCCGCCCTCCCAGCGGAAGCGATTGACCGCGAGGACGAAGCGCCGTGCCGCGCGGTCGTATTGCATGTCGGAAAGCGGCACGAGCGCGTCCTGCAAGCAGCTCGATATGACCGCGAGGTCCTCCTCGTCCTCCGCCCGCAGCTGCAGCGTCCCGGCCATCTCCCTCCTCGCTCGCCGCTCGCGCTTAGTCCTTGAGGCGCTCTATTTCGGCCCCGCAGACCGTCAGCTTCTCCTCGAGCCGCTCGTAGCCGCGGTCGAGGTGATAGACGCGGTTGAGGATCGTCTCGCCTTCGGCCGCGAGCCCGGCCAGCACGAGGCAGACGGAGGCCCTGAGATCGGTCGCCATCACCGGAGCGCCCGAGAGCCGCGCCACCCCGCGCACGATGGCGGAGGTGCCGTGGAGGTTGATGTTCGCCCCCATGCGCATGAGCTCGGGGGCGTGCATGAAACGGTTCTCGAAAATGGTCTCGGTAATCATGGATGCGCCCTCGGCGATCGCCATGAGCGCCATGAATTGCGCCTGCAGATCGGTGGGAAAGCCCGGGAAGGGCTCGGTCATCATATCGACCCCCTTGATGGCGCCGTTCGCCCGGCTGACCTTGATGCCCTGGTTCGTCTCGAGCAGGCTCACCCCCGCGGCCGCGAGCGTCTCGGCCACCGCCCCGATCATGTCGAGCCGCGCGCCCAAGAGCTCCACCTCGCCATCGGTGATCGCCGCGGCGATGGCATAGGTGCCGGCCTCGATGCGATCGGGAATGATCTCGTGGTGCGCGCCATGCAGCCGGGCCTTGCCCTGGACGCGGAGCGTCTCGCTGCCGATCCCCTCGATCTCCGCTCCCATGGCGACGAGACAGCGCGCCAGATCCCCGACCTCGGGCTCGCGCGCCGCGTTCTCGATCACCGTCTCGCCCCTTGCGAGTGCTGCCGCCATCAGCACGTTCTCGGTGGCACCCACCGAGACCATGGGGAAGGTGATGCGAGCACCCTTGAGACCGGCCGGGGCTCTCGCGTTGATATATCCGCCGGCGAGCTCGATCTCCGCCCCGAGCTGGGCCAAGCCTTTCAAATGCAGGTCGACGGGACGCGTGCCGATGGCGCAGCCGCCCGGCAGCGACACCTTGGCCTCGCCCATGCGCGCCACGAGCGGTCCGAGCACCAGGATCGAAGCCCGCATCTTGCGCACGAGATCGTAGGGGGCGGTCGTGTTCGCGATGCGCCTGGCCGTGAGCGAGAGCGCGCGGCCGGCGTGGCCGCCGCTCGGCGCGTGGCCGTTCATCTCGATCTCGACGCCGAGCTCGCCGAGAAGGCTGGCAAGCGTCGTGATATCGACGAGGTGAGGCAGGTTCGTGAGCGTCAGGCCCTCGTCGCTCAACAGGCTCGCGGCAAGGAGCGGCAGGGCCGCATTCTTGGCACCGCCCACCCGGATGGTCCCCTTGAGCTTGCTGCCGCCGCGAATGCGGATCTTGTCCATGGCAAATCCTCGAGGAGGGAGAGGCAGCACCCCGACATTTCCGGCGCGTGGCAGGTAGCGTAGCGGCGGCTGCCGAACGCGGCAACGGGTACCCCCATCGCCTCCGACCGCTGAGCGCTCCTTATAGCGGTCCGACGGCCGGAAAGGCTAGTGTTCCGGCACGGATGAGGTGCCCACCCGGCACCCGTAGGCCGCCCGGCGGCGCCGGGCAAGGGATGGCACCTCCCCGCGCTGCCGCGGCGGCGGAAAGTACCCGATTTTCCGGGATTCGGCCTTTTAAAATCCCAAAGATCATTGTATCTTGGGCTCGACGACCTGCGACTCACAAGACTGAGCACCCGGCAAATAAGTAGGGCAGGCTGAATGAGAACCGCATTGGCGCGTCTCTGCGCAATCGCAACCGGCGTGCTGGCGCTCGCTGCAGTGTCTGACCCGGCGTCGGCCCAACATCCGCCCAACGGGTTCTACATCAGCGGCGAGGCGGGGGCGACCTACCAGACGACCCAGCAGCTTTCGGGCAACGGCGTCACCGCCAATACCCAGCCGGACATCGGCCTGGCTGTTCTGGGTGCCTTTGGCTATCGCTTCTGGGATGACTTCCGGATCGAGGAGGAGCCCGGATATCGTCGTGCCAGCATCTCGAAGATCAATGGCGCGTCCGCCTCGGGCAGCTTGACCGCCGCGAGCATGATGTCCAACCTCGTCTACGACATCCCGTTAGGCTTGCCCGTCGTCCCGTTCATCGGCGCGGGTATCGGCTTTGCCTACACGGGCTTCAACACCATCAGCCCGGTGGGCGGCTCGACGGTCAGGGACAACGATACCGTCTTCGTCATGCAAGGCATCGTGGGCGTCTCCTACAATGTCACCGATAATTTGGCACTGGTCGCCGCCTACCGCTATTTCGCGCCCGACGGCTCGAATGTCGAGAACGGGCTCGGCGTCAAGCTGCAGGGCGCCGACCAGTCGCACACGGTGACCATCGGCGTCCGCTGGAGCTTCGGCGAGGCTCCGGAGCAGCCCAAGCCCGCCCCCGCCGCGGCACCCGCCCCGGCACCGGCACCGTCGCCGCCGGCCCCGGCACCTGCCGTGCGCTCCT
>DATEQI010000452.1:0-4722 GCA_035272805.1 Alphaproteobacteria bacterium
GGTTATCTCCGGGTGAGACGAACTTCTGAATCGCGACTCTAGAAGCAGGAGATGAGGTTGCGCAGGGTCGTGCAGTGCAGGCGCTGCCCATCGGGGAATGCGTAGAACATCGTGTTGCCGGACCCGACCGGGCCCGAGCTCGGCACCGTCTCCATGCCCGGCACGGCCGTGCTCAGGCCCCGGCCCTCCTCGAGCGCCTGCATTTGCGCGAGATACTGGCGGCAGGCGCGGTAGGCATCCGTGCCGGTCTTGTATCCGTTCACGCGGCAGCGCTGATGCTCGGCCGTGCAATCCCCGAGGTCGCGCCGCGCCGCCTCGGCGAAAATAGCGCGATCGGGCGCCACCGCCACGGCGCGGCAGATCTCGGCGTCGGTCCAACGGGTGAGGTCGTCGGGCAGCACGCCCGAATATTGGCCGGCCCGCGCGAAGCCGAGGCTCGCGAGCAGCAAGCCGCAAAGAATGGTGCCGATCGCGCGCATTGGAGTCCTTCCGCTCGAGAGCGAGCTCAGCGGTGCGCCTTACCGTTGCAGGATAGCAGAGATTCCGCTCGCCATGAGGATCGCAAGGAGCCCGACGCGCTCATGACCGTTCGGACGGGTCGGAGGGAGATATCGGCTCCGGCTCCCCGCCTTGAGCGCCGCACGCTCGCACCCCACATACGGGAGCGCGAGCCACACGGGCAAGGAGGGCTGATCATCGCAGCTGACGCGACAACCGAACCGGAAGGTCCGACTTATCCCATGGGAGCCTCCCCGCCGCTCGAGCTTCCCGCGCAACCCCGCAAGATCGCCGCGCGCGCGGACTCGGCGCATGCGCTGAATTTCGCGGCGTGGCAGGAGACGCGCCTCGCGATGGAGCGCTCGGGCATCCGCAGGAGCCCGCGCGGCCCCATATCGCGTTGGAAGTTGCTGCTCTTCCATTCTGCCACGCAGGTTTTCGGCGTGTGCGTGAGATGGCTCGGCCTAGAGCGTCGCGGCGTCTTGAACGCGCGCGCGATCGAGCTCTCGACGGTCGAGCTCGCCTGGCCGAACCTTCCTCCGGCCTTTTCGGGCTACCGCATCCTTCAGCTCAGCGACACGCACTTCGAGGCGCTCCCGGCGCTCGCACTGGATGCCCGGCGTCTTCTCGACGGACTCGAGGTCGATCTCATCGTGCTCACGGGAGACTTTCGCACGCTCACTCACGGGTCCTTTGACCGGGACGTCGAGCCCCTCGGCCCCCTCCTCGCAGCGGTCAAATCGCGCGACGGCGTCCTCGCCGTGCTCGGCAACCACGATCCGGCCTCGATCGTCGCAGCGCTGGAGGTGCTGAACATCACCGTGCTGACGAACGACTCGATCGCGCTCGAGCGGGGTCGCGAGCGCGTCGTCTTGACGGGGCTCGACGACGTGCATCACTTCTATAGCGAAAGAGCGCGCCAAGCGCTCATCCGGGGCACCGACGACTTCAAGATCGCGCTCGTGCATTCCCCCGAGGTCGCCGATTTCGCCGCGGAAGCCGGCTACGCCCTCTACCTCTGCGGTCATACGCATGGGGGCCAGGTGTGTCTCCCCGGCGGACATCCCATCGTCACTCACTTGACGCGGCATAGATTCGCCGCCGCGGGCCGCTGGCAATTCGGCCAAATGACCGGCTATACCTCGCGCGGGCTCGGCGTCAGCCTTCCCCCGGTGCGCTTCAACTGCCGCGGCGAGGCGGCCTTGATCACGCTGCGACGGCAATCCAGCGGCGAGACCTTGTCCGGGGCCTAGACGGGCGAGATCCCGCCATTGATATAGCGCAATGCCGGCTCGCTGGCCGCCTCTTACTCTTGAGGCTCTCGGACAGCTCGACAAGGGTTGGGAGGGCCGATGCAGCACCTTCTCATCGTATCTCACCCGCAGCACCGGAGCTTCACCCAGAGCGTGACGCAAACCTGCCTCGGCGCGCGCGAAGCGCTCATAACGCGTCACCTCTCCGAGCGCTCCGTTGCCAGGCACCTGGAGCGCGTCAGGCGCGCCGTAGAGGACCACTGGGGCACCGCACCTGCGGCGCAGGGGTGACACGCGATGGCTGACACGATCGACAGCGCAGCAGAAGGCCTTACGCGCCTGCCCGTCATCAGGAAGCCCCGCTCGGGCTGGCCTGTCGCGCCGAATATGCCGGACTACGAGGCGGCGCGGCGCGCCTTCAGTTGGGAAGGCGCGCGCCGCGAGCTCGACGGGCTCCCGGGCGGACGCGGCTTGAACATCGCCCATGAGGCGGTCGATCGTCATCTCCATGCCGGGCTCGGCTCGAAGATCGCCATGCGCTGGCTCGGCAAGGAGGGCAGCCGGCGCGCATTGACCTACCGGGAGCTTGCCGAGGCGAGCAATCGCTTCGCCAACCTCTTGGGCCGACTCGGCGTCGGCAAGGGCGAGCGCGTCTTCGCGCTGCTCGGCCGCGTGCCGGAGCTCTATGTGGCAGCGCTCGGCAGCTTCAAGGCGGGGTGCGTATTCTGCCCGCTCTTCTCCGCCTTCGGCCCCGAGCCCGTACGCGCCCGCCTCGAGATCGGCGATGCTCGGGTCCTGGTTACGAGTGCGGCACTCTATCAGCGCAAGGTGGCCGCAGCTCGCCTCTCGCTGCCCGAGCTCCGACACGTGCTCCTCGTCCCGGAGGGCGGGGTCCAGCAAACACTTCAGGCAACGCCGGCGGGAGCCATCGATCTGGCGGAGGCGCTCGCCGACTGTCCGGGCGCGTTCGCCATTCCGCCGACCGACCCGGAAGACCCCGCACTTCTTCACTTCACCAGCGGTACCACGGGCCGCCCGAAGGGCGCGCTCCACGTCCATGCCGCGGTCGTCGCCCATCACATCACCGGCAAGCTCGCGCTCGATCTCCACCCTGAGGACATCTTCTGGTGCACGGCCGATCCCGGCTGGGTGACGGGCACCTCCTATGGGCTCATCGCCCCCCTCACAAACGGCGTCACCATGGTCGTCGACGAAGGCGATTTCGATGCCGAGCGCTGGTACCGCGTCCTTGCGGAGGAACGCGTCAGCGTCTGGTACACGGCACCCACGGCGGTGCGCATGATGATTCGCGCGGGCGACGAGATTGCGCGGCACTACGACCTGACGCCGCTTCGCTTCATGGCGAGCGTCGGCGAGCCGCTCAACCCCGAGGCGGTCGAATGGGGACGACTCGCCTTGGGCCGCCCCTTCCACGACAACTGGTGGCAGACCGAGACGGGCGGCATCATGATCGCCAACTTCCTCGCCATGGATATCAAGCCGGGCTCGATGGGCCGTCCGCTGCCGGGGATCGAGGCGGCGATCGTGCGCCGCGCTCCGGGTGGCGCCATCCAGGCCATCGACGCGCCGGACGAGCAAGGCGAGCTTGCGCTCAGGCCCGGCTGGCCTTCGATGTTCCGCGCCTACGTCAACGAGGCCGAACGTTATGCCAAGTGCTTCGGCGGAGGCTGGTACCTGACCGGCGATCTCGCCAGGCGCGACGCCGACGGCTACTACTGGTTCGTCGGCCGCGCCGACGACGTGATCAAGACCTCGGGCCACTTGGTCGGGCCGTACGAGGTGGAGAGCGTGCTCATGGAGCACCCGGCCGTGGCCGAGGCCGGCGTCATCGGCAAGCCCGATCCCGTCGCCTTCGAGGTGATCAAGGCGTTCGTCACGCTCAAGTCGGGCCATTCGCCGAGCGAGGAGCTCAAACGCAGCATCCTGGCGCATGCGCGCAAGCGGTTGGGTGCCGCGGTTGCCCCCAAGGAGATGGAATTCAAGCCGAACCTGCCCAAGACCCGCTCGGGGAAGATCATGCGGCGTCTGCTTAAGGCCCGCGAGCTGGGCTTGCCCGAGGGCGACATTTCAGCGCTCGAGAGGGAGTCATGACCAAGCACGCCGAGAAAACGCATCTCGATCGCGATCATCTTCTTCTCTTGCTGAGGGAGATGCTCCGCATCCGCCGCTTCGAGGAGCGCTGCGTCGAGCTTTACAGCGCCGCCAAGATCCGCGGCTTTCTCCACCTCTATATCGGCGAAGAGGCGAACGCCGTCGGCGTCATGCAGGCCCTCACGGCGGACGACGCCGTGGTCGCGACCTACCGGGAGCACGGCCATGCGCTGGCCCGCGGCATATCGGCCCGCGCCTTGATGGCGGAGATGTACGGCAAACTCGAAGGGAGCAGCCGAGGCAGGGGCGGCTCGATGCATGTCTTCGACAGAGCGACGCGCTTTTACGGCGGCAATGCCATCGTCGCGGGGGGCATCCCGTTGGCCGTCGGGCTGGCGCTTGCCGACAAGATGCGCGACAGGAAGCGGCTCACCGCCTGCTTCCTCGGCGACGGCGCCGCCGCAGAGGGGCTCTTCCACGAATCCCTCAATCTCGCGGCGCTGTGGCAGCTCCCCGTCCTCTTTGTCTGCGAGAACAACCTCTACGCCATGGGCACGGCGATCGAGCGCGCCCATTCCCAGACCGATCTCACGAAATACGCCGAGAGCCATGCGATTTCGGCCGAGGCCGTCGACGGCATGGACGTGGTGGCCGTCGAGGTCGCGGCCCGGCGCGCGGCGGCCTTGGTGCGCGAAACGGGGGCGCCCTACTTCCTCGAGAACCGCACCTACCGCTTCCGCGCCCATTCGATGTACGACCCCGAGCTTTATCGCAGCAAGGCCGAGGTCGAGGAATGGAAGAAGAAGGACCCGATCACGCATCTCGAAGCGCGGCTGCGCAGCGCCGGTCTTCTGCACAA